>PWUC01000189.1 GCA_003562655.1 Clostridia bacterium | reverse complement strand
GGTCCTTTCTCACCTGCCTGAGCCTCTGTTCCCGCCTGGCTGCGAGGGCTACCACTGCTCCATTCCGCCCCAGGGCCCGGGCAAACTGCACCCCGAGGCCGCTGGACGCCCCGGTGACGATGGCAACCTTCTTTCTGACGTCAAATTCATGCACGTCCTCCCCCCCTTTCCCTCTCTAGCCTTCACCGCTGGACGATGTGCAATGCATCCACCAGGCAGGAGAGGAGCCATTGCATGGCCAATTGCAGTATCAATGCAACCGGGAGGTGGCGTCATGTCAATTTGTGCGTGGTGTGAGGTCCGCGCATGCCGGGACGAAGAAGAGACCAGACCGCGTCTGTGCCCGCAGCGGGAGGAAGGCTGGCTGGAGCGAGCCCTGCAGAAGTATGAGGAACCCGAGAACCGGAGGATGGCCCAGATTGCTGCTCACATAGAAAAGGCCGGCTACTGCGAGTGGACCCGTCTGCAGGAGATCACTGAATTCTGCCGCGCTGCAGGCTTTCAAAGACTGGGACTGGTCTTCTGCAGCGGCCTCCGCAGAGAAGCAAGAATTGCCGCCGACTACTACCGCAAGTCCGGATTTGAAGTCATCTCGGCCATGTGCAAGATCGGTGCTGTGGACAAGGGAGACGTGGGCATAGCCTGCAAGGATCGCTTCAACCCCGACGAATTTGAGGCCATGTGCAACCCGATAGGCCAGGCTGAGCTGATGAACGAAAAACAGACCGAGTTCAACGTGGTCCTCGGCCTGTGCGTCGGACACGACAGCCTGTTCTTCAGGCACTCCGATGCTCCAGCAACGGTCCTTGCCGCCAAGGATCGTGTCCTTGGCCACAACCCCCTGGCCGCCGTGTATCTGGCCGGCAGCTACTACAGGAAGCTGCACGGACCGGAGGAGGATTGACCGGCAGGTGGTCTGTCTCTGTATGACGACCAGCTGCTGTGGCCACCGAAAGGAGCAATCGATGAGCGACAATAGACCCATCAAGTACGAGGACCTGTTCCGGTTGCGCACGATCAGCGACGTCGGCATCTCGCCCGACGGGACCCGGGTCGCCTTCACCGTAACCGCTGTGGATCCCGAGGAGGACAGCTGCCCTTCGGAGATCTGGCTCTACGAAAGAGACAGCGATGAGTCCTTTCCCCTCACCCGGGGACACAGTGATGCAGCCCCCCGATGGTCTCCAGACGGAAAGCACATCGCCTTTCTGTCTGCCCGCGATGAAGATGCGCCCCAGGTGTTCGTGATACCGGTAGCGGGAGGCGAGGCCAGACCGCTCAGCCGTGATTTGAAGGGCGCGGTAGACCTCTGCTGGTCGCCTTCCGGAGATGCCATCTGCGTCCTGGCTGCCAGACTCGAGCCCGAGGATTCCACCCGCGACCTCCGAGCAGCCCTGGCCGATGACGGAGATGGACCGGCAGAATTCGCCGAGAAGCAACCTGAAACCGAACTGCGGGTCTTTGACCGCCTCAAGTACCGTTTCGACGGTGCAGGCTATATGGACCACCGGCGCCGGCACCTTCATCTGCTGAAAGCAGGCCCGGTCCTTTCGTCAGCGGATCCGGGCCCTGTAGAGGCCAGACCACTGACTGAGGGCCCTTTCGACGTGGAGGCTTTCGACTGGCATCCCGACGGAGACCGGATCACCTACACCACCAACACAGAAGAGGTGGCGGACCGGACCCGAAGGCGAGACATCTGGGAAGTCAGCCTTGACAACAGGGCTACTCGACGGCTGGTCAGAGCTGAAGGCGGGATCCTGGGCCTGGCATGGGCGCCGGGAGGGCGATACCTGGCCTACGTGGGCGACGATGACAGCTCCGGGCACGCAACCCAGAATGATCTCTGGCTCTACGAGGAGAACTCGGAGTGCACTGCAAACATGACACAGGCCTTCGACCGTTCCGTGGGCAGCGGGCTCCTCGGTGATGTGCGCAGCCTTTCCATGAAGGTAACCCCGGCATGGAGCCCCGACGGCGAGAGGGTCTTCTTCACCGCTGTCAACCGGGGCAACGTGCCCATCTACGGCGTTGCCGTCGACGGGCTCAATCCCGCGGAGGTCAAAAATCTGATGCCGGACCTGACTGGCACCGTGGGGAACCTGTGCGCTGGACCGGAGGAGCTATGGTTCACCGGTGACAGCTCCGACCGGCCGGCCGAGCTCTACCGGATTCCCCTCAGTGGTGAATCCGCAGCACCGGAGCCGAAGACCAGGATTAACGCCCCCGCAATGCAGCAAATCGAGACGCAGCCCTATGAAAGGATCCAGTACCAGGGACCCGACGGTCTCTCGATGGAGGGGTGGATCTGCCTGCCCCCGGATTTTGACCCGGACGAGAAGTATCCCCTGATACTGTACATCCACGGCGGGCCCCACGGCTCCTATGGGAATGTGTTCAGCGCCGAGGTTCAGGCGCGGGCAGCCGGGGGCCGCGTGATCGTGCTGACGAATCCCCGGGGAAGCGGCGGGTACGGCCAGGAGTTTGTCTCGGCCTGTGTGGGAGACTGGGGTGGCCTCGATTACCAGGACATCATGGCCGGGGTTGATGAGGTGATCTCCCGTGGCTTCATCGACACCGAACGCCTGGGAGTCACCGGCATCAGCTACGGCGGCTACATGACCAACTGGGTGATCACCCACACCGACCGCTTCGCGGGTGCCATAACCGAAATGTGCGTCAGCAACCTGCTCAGCTTCTACGGCACCAGCGACATCGGAACCCACTTCCTCGAGTTCGAAATACCGGGTTCCATATGGGAAGACCCGGCAAAGCTGTGGCAGCACTCGCCGATCCGCTACATCGAAAACTGCACCACGCCGACTCTGGTGATCCACGGAGAACACGACTGGCGCTGTCCCATTGAGCAGGGAGAACAGGTCTTTGCCAGCCTCAGGAGACGAGGCATCGAGACGGCCATGATTCGTTTCCCCGGCTGCAGCCACATCTTCAGCATCATCGGCAAGCCCTCCCTCCGCCTCAAGAGGTTCCGCGCGATGGAGGCATGGCTGGACCGTCACATCTGATTTGAAGGGGCGACGGTCGTCGCCCCTTCCCCTACTCCCTGCGCAGGACGCGGCCAGGCAGGGCCCCCGTGTGGTCGCCACCCCTGATCACCATGTGACCGTTGACAATGACATACTCTATGCCCCGCGGGTACCTGTGGGGGCAGCTGTATGTGGCAGTGTCGGCCACCTCGTCCGGTGAAAACATAACCACGTCCGCCTTCAGGCCGGGTCGCAGGAGCCCCCGGTCCGTCAGGTTCAGTCGTCGCGCCGGCAGGCCTGTCATCTTGTGAACCGCCCCGGGAAGGGACAGCAGCTCCTCCTCCCGGACGTACCGGGCCAGTACCCGCGGGAATGTGCCATAGCTCCTGGGATGGGTCAGGCCATCAGCGGGAGCGATTGCCGATCCGTCTGACCCGACGCTCACCCCATCGGCTGACAGATAGGTCCTCACATCCTCCTCGTCCATCATGAAGATGATCATGGAGACGGAACCGTGCTCCTCCACCAGCAGGTCGCAGGCGGCATCCAGGGGCGACGTCCCGCGACGCCTGGCAATCTCGGTAACCCGCAACCCCCGAAACTCTGCGTTGGCACCGTCAGAAAGCCCAGTTATCATTACCGCCTCCCAGCCCCCGGCCGATCTCACGGGGTTCCACCATCCCTGCAGGCCCTCCTCGATGTTCTGCGCAATGCGTCTTCTCTGCTGCACGGACTGCAGCCGCTCCACGAGGCCGGGAATGCCCTCATTGAGGGTCCAGGGCGGCAGCAGGGCCGCCAGGCTCGTGCTTCCCCCCAGGTAGGGGTAGACGTCACCGGTCACATCTTCGCCGGCGGAGACAGCCTCCGTCATCATCCGTACAACCTCGCCACTGCCGCCCCACACGGCCCTGCCCGCAGCCTTCAGGTGGGCCGATGTGCACCGGCACCTGCGCCCTGCGACCGATCTCCAGGGCCTCCTGCACGGCACCGGGCAGTCCCTCGCTCTCTCCGCGAATGTGGCTTGCGTACATTCCCCCGGTCTCGGACATCTCCCGGGCCAGGGAGATGATCTCATCGGTGTCCGCGTAGGTTCCCGGAGCATAGATCAGACCCGTCGACATTCCAAAGGCTCCATCCCTGAGGTCTTTCTGCAGGAGCTTTTTCATCCGGGCCAGTTCGTCACCGGAGGGCGGACGTTCCGCAAAGCCCATTGCAGCAATCCGAATGCTGCCGTGGGCGGCCAGGGTCGCCACGTTCACGGCTGCCGGAGCCCGCTCCAGGGCCGCCAGATATCCCCTGAGGTCCGTCCACGACCACGGCATCCTCGACTTCCTGGCACCTATGTAGCTGTGCAGAGCCTCGCGGTACTGATCCGATACGGGATAGGGAGCAATGCCACAGTTGCCGACCAGCTCCGTGGTCACTCCCTGGTGGATCTTGCTCTCAGCCCGGGGATGAGAAAACAACGTGAAGTCAGAGTGAGAGTGCAGGTCAATGAACCCCGGACAGATCACCAGACCATCGCCGTCGATGGTCTCCCGGGCCGGCTCCCGGGTGGGCCGGCGCTCTATGGCCATGATCTCATCGCCTGCGATAGAGACCTCTCCTGAGAATCCAGCGGATCCGGTGCCGTCCACCACTGTGGCACCGCTTATCTTGAGATCGTACATGTCCATTCTCCCCTCGCTAGCATCTGCAGAGACTCCTACTCCCTTCGCCGCAGGAGCAGGGATTCTCCTGCCTCGACCCGACACAGAGGCAGCCGGGGACGGTCATTGTTCGGGATCGTCCGCCCGTCCCCGTGGGCCCGAAACCGAATCACCGTCTCCCGTCTGTCGGTTCTCTCATCCATGGGAAGGATTTCGCATTCAACTGGCCAATGAAGGTATCAGCAATCGGGGACACCAGAGAGGAGAGATCATGTCAGCCGAGCACAATCGCAAAGTGGCGGTCCCACCTCCGCCTGATGCACCCAGGCAACCGGTCACCGACAGCCTGCACGGGAAGCAGATCACTGATCCCTACCGCTGGCTGGAGGACTGTGACAGTCCAGAAACAAGGGAGTGGACCGGTCATCAAAATGAACGGACCGAGGCTGTTCTGGCCCAGCTGCCCGCAAGGGACACCTACCGCAACCAGCTCTCCCGGCTTCTTTCCCTCGACCTGGTCGGCACACCAGTGCTCCGGGGCGACAGCCTCTTCTACACACACCGCAGGAGGGGCGATGAGCAGCCACGCCTGTGTATGGTCGATGACGAGGGAGAGGCGGTGCTGCTTGATCCCAACGGCGAGGACGATGCCGGGCTGGTCTCCCTCGACTGGTGGTACCCATCACCCGACGGGAGTCTTGTTGCCTACGGGTACTCAAAGAGTGGGGATGAATGGAGCACCCTGCGGATCCTGGATGTATCAACGGGGGAGGTGCTGCCCGAAACCGTCGAGAGGGCCCGGGGGGCGAGCATCGCCTGGCAGCCGGACAGCTCCGCCTTCTATTACACACGCTATCCCAAGCCCGGCGAGGTTACCGATGGCGAAAAATACTACCACCGCCGGGTGTTTTACCACCAGCTGGGCGACGATCCCTCGGCAGACCCTGTGATCTTCGGTGAGGGCAGACCGAAGGAAGAGATGTACCAGGTCAAGATGTCTCCCGACGGCCGGTATCTGCTGCTGACCGTCAACTACGGCTGGAGAAGAAATGACGTGTACGTGCGTGATGAAAGGGCCGAAAACCCCGACTTCATCCCGGTGATGACCGGAGAAGACGCCCTGTTCACCGGCGAGTTCTCGGCAACGACCCTGTATCTTCTGACCAATCTCGACGCGCCCCGGTACCGCGTGATGGCTCTGGACCTGGAGGAGCTCGCCCAGGGCTCGTGGAGGGATGTGATCCCGGAGCAAAGAGGCCTGACCATCAGGGAGATGAAGGTGGTCGGCGACCGGCTGG
>PWUC01000062.1 GCA_003562655.1 Clostridia bacterium | reverse complement strand
GGCCTGGAAGACGCCCCGCCCAATCCGAGGGATGCCCCGACCCGCGCCGGCCAGCGGTGCGAGGGAGGACAGGAGAGGCCGGTAGCGAAAGACCCCCACTGTGTCGAGGCGGCCGTCCCCACCGGCTGAAGGTACTCAGATGCGAATCGCGGGACCGCTACGTCCCCCCGTCTCGCCTCACTGCACGACCACGTAATGCCGGGTCGCTGTGTATATGCTCCGCGCCCCCTCCTCGGTCACATACACGATGTCCTCGACGCGGATCCCGAACTCGCCGGGTATGTACACGCCGGGCTCGATGCTGAAGACCATCCCCGTTTCGACCAGGTCCGCATTTCCCTCCACCATCCAGGGTGGTTCGTGCCCGTCGATGCCCAGCCCGTGTCCGACGCGATGGATAAAGTAGTCAGCGAAGCCCGCGGCGGAGATCACCTCCCGGGCCGCCCGGTCCACATCCTGGCAGGGCACTCCCGGTTTGACCGCGGTAAAGGCGGCCTCGAAACCGTCCAGAACCGCGCGGTACGCCGAGATGTATTTCCCGGACGGTCTCCCGACGTGGAAGGCCCGGGTCATGTCAGCGGCGTAGTTGGCATACCCGCCTCCCTGGCCCAGCTCGATCCAGATCGCGTCACCCTCCTCGATCCTCCGCTGCCCACTCGCGTGGTGCGGGGAGGCGGAATTCGGTCCGGCCGAAACCCCTCCGGCCCGCGTCGGGTTCAGCCCGTGCTGACGCGCGATGTCAAAGACATCCCCGCCAACCTCCATTTCCGTGCGACCCCCGAATCGCAGGTCGCAGACGTCGGCAAACACCCGGTCCATCAACTCGCCTACGCTCCGCAGGGCCGCGATCTCAGCCTCATCCTTTTGGATCCGCAGGGGAACGAGAACATCGGTGGCGGCCACATAGTCGGCCTCTGGCAGGACCTGCTGGACCTTGATCAGGAAACCACTCCACATCTTCTCCCCCACGGCCACCGTCGCCCGCGGCTCCACTGCTGCCGCGACATGGTCGATGGGATCATCGGTCTCCTCCCAGGTCAGAACATCGTAGAACACATCGTGGCCCTCAACCTCCAGTTTCACTGCCTCAAAGGCGGGGATGACCATCCTGGCCCGCCCCTGCTGTGGAAGCATGAAGAGGGTCAATCTCTCACTGGGATGGCGGTTGATCCCCGTGAGATAGACCATGTCAGATGACAGCGCAACGAAGAGCCAGTCAATACCCTTCTCTTTCATGATCGCCTGAGCCCGCGCACATCGTCCCTCGTACATCAGCATCTCCTTTCGCGCAGCAGTCCGCCGAAGCCAGGTGGCGGTTCTCTGCCGGTCCCTACAGGGTGAGGACTGCTTCTCCGTTGACCTCGCCCGTTCCTCCAACAGCAATGCCGCCGGAACACACAGAGCGACAAGGGCGGCGCCAGCCTGTCGCGGTGGTGAGCCGTGAACCGGGAGGACGTCACGACGATAAGACCGCGCACGGGCGGTGCCTTGATGACGTCTGTGCTCTCTGGCAGTGGACGGAGGTGCTTCAAACCACGCCGCTGTCATCTCCCTGGCGGAACGAGGAAGGACAATGCCTTCTATTCTCGAAAACATACGTTGGGGGTCTGCTTCTGACAATGGACCCCACCACGGAGGGATCCCATCATGATCAGGTTCATTCACACAGCCGACTGGCAGATGGGAGCGAAGTTCTCCCACCTGGGTAATCGGGCTTCACAGACGCGCTCAACGCGGCTCACCACCGCCCGTCGCATTACCAGGCTGGCAGAGGAAAGACGTGTCGATTTCATGTTGATCGCCGGCGACCTGTTTGAGCACCATGCCGTGGGTTCAGAGACCATTGAAGGTGTCGTGGAGGCGCTGGCGCAGACCCGGGTTCCCGCGGTCATACTGCCGGGAAACCACGATCCTGTGACGCGCGGTGGAATCTGGAACCGGCGCCGCTGGGAAGCACGTCCGGATCACATCCGAGTCCTCACCGAGGCGTCAGCCGTGATCCTCGACGGGGTGGCCCTGTATCCGTGCCCCCTCACCCAGAAGCGAAGCCGTCGCGATCCCACCGCCTGGATCCCCGATGAAGATGACCATAGTGCTCAGCTGATCCGGGTGGGAGTGGCCCACGGATCCCTGGACATCCTGGGCAAAGACCTGAACTTCCCCATCCACCCGGAACGCGCCCGGATGGCCAGGCTGGACTACCTTGCCCTCGGCGACTGGCACTCCCTGTACGAGCACGACGAGCGAACCTTCTACAGCGGAACCCCGGAACCGACGGCCTTTGACGAGCGCGACTCCGGTCATGTGCTCGAGGTGGAGATCGCCCGTCCCGGTGCTGTCCCAGAGGTTCGGCGGCACCGGGTCAACTCCCTGACCTGGCGCACGCTGGAACACGACGTCTCCGCGGACCCGGAGTTGGATATTCTGAGCGGTTGGGTATCGGATCTGGAGTCACCCGAGACAACCCTGCTGAGAGTTCATCTCACTGGTGCGGTCGATGTTGAGACCACGGTCCGAACTGAGGGCATGGCGGAGGAACTCACCGGGCGCCTCTACCACCTGGAAGTCCGGGAGGATCTGCAGCTAACCCCCTCTGGAGGCGACTCGGCCGCGCGTTTTCCCGCCGGTCCCGTCGCCCAGACTGGCGATGATCTCATGGCCATTGCCTCTGGCAGGGTGCCGTCCGGAACCGGCCGCAGGTTTGCCGACCGCGACCCCGAGGTGGTCCGCAGGGCCCTCCAGTTGCTTCACGCCGCTGCCATGGAGGTGCAAGGATGATCCTCCACGAACTCACCGTCAGGGGCTGGCGCCGTTTCCGCGAGGAAATTACCTTATCCTTCGATGACCGGTTGACCATCATTCACGGGCCCAACGAATCAGGCAAATCCACCCTGATCGAGGCTCTCACCCGGGGCCTCTTTGACAGGCACACCGTCGCTGGAAGAGAGATGGACTCGCTGCGCCCCTGGGGCAGCTCGCTGACCCCTGAAGTCACGGTGGTCTTCTCCGCCGGGGGCGAGAAATACCGCTGTCGCAAGCGATTCCTCGATTCCCCTTCCTGCGAACTCTGGACCTTCATTGACGGTCGCTGGCAGCTGATCGCCGACGGCGACGCCGCCGACCGCCGGGGCATCGAGTTCCTCGGGGGCCAGCACCCCGGTCGCGGGCTGACCAAGCCCCGTCAACGCGGCGTGGCCGAAGCCCTGTGGGCTCGCCAGGAGGATCACGAGATGCCCGCGGGATGGAACCCCGGAATGATGGACCGCCTGGAGGCGACCCTGGGCGAGGTGCTGGACAGTGCCTCCTCAAGTGCCATCGAGCGTCTCATCAGTGACCGCCACCTGGAGCTCCTCACAGAGGCCAGGGGACAGCCCCGGACCGGGGGAGCGTTGCACCAGGCCCTGGAGGAACTGGCGCGGAAGGAAGCTGATCTGGACCACGTCCGGCAGCAGCGCGTGGACTTCGAGAGAAGGATGGAGGATCTCTCCGGCATCCAGGGCGAGATTGACACCCTGAGGAGCCAGCTGGGGGAGTCGGAACAGGAATTGAAAGAGGCATCCGAGGCCCGCGATGCGGCGAGGGAACACCAGGAAATGCGCCTCAACGCCAGGACAGCCCACATCGAGGCCGAGCGGCACTGGGAGAACCTGAACCGCCGGGTTGACGGGATCCGTAAGGCGAGGAAGATGGCGGAGGAGGCCCGCAGGGAGATGGATGGGGTCGCGGCGTCGCTGACCCCGCTGCGAGCTGAACTCTGCTCCGCCCGCGGGGAAGTCCGCGAAATCGGGCTGCTCCTGGAGGAAAGGAAACGACATCACCGCCAGCTGCAGGAGCGAATGGATGCCCTGAACGCCCTGAGGGCTCTCAAGACCATCGACGCGGACATCCAGCGCCACAGGGAAACGGCAACTCGGGCGGCGCGGGTGCGCGGCCAGATCCGGGAGGCGGAGCAGGCCCTCGAGGAGGAAGTGTTCCCCTCGGCAGAGACCCTGGAACAGGCCGAGGAGCTGGGAGAGCAGATTCGAGATGGTGAAGCAGTTCTGAAGACCCAGGGACTCAAGATCGATATAGAACCGGCGGCTGAACTGGGGGCCCGCGTCGGGCTGGACGGCGCTTCCTGGCAGCCCCTGACCCTCGAACCGGGGACTCCCCGGTCCTTTGCCGCTGCCAATAGAGCCGACCTGGAAATGCCCGAGATCATGAAGATCACCGTGCAGAGCGGAAACGAGGTGGCAGCGGAAGCCGTGGCCCGGCTGAAAGCGAACCGCGATGACCTCAGCGACCTCCTGGCGAGTCACGATGTCGCCTCCGCGAGTGAACTGCACGAGCAGTACCAGCGTCACCAGGCACTGAACACGCAGCTGGAAGACCTGCACCAGCGGCTGGCGGAGATGCCCCTGGAGGGTGACGAGGCAGATATAGAGCGACACCTCCGGGAACAGAAAAACAGGAGGAAGCGGCTGCAGGACGAGCTCGAGAGCGCCAGTCTCCCAGAAGACTGGCTGACGCACTCTCCGGAGGTCCTCGATGAGTTGCTGGACGAACACGCCGAGGAGCGCGCACAGGTGCAGAAGCACTGCCAGGAACTCGAAGAGAGACAGGAGGCAGCCGAGGCGCCCACGCCACAGCTCGAGGGGGAAATCTCAGGACTGCAGCAGCGCCTGTCCGTACTGAGGCAGCAAATCGAGGACCGTCTGGCCGAAGCCGAAGATCTCGAGGCAGAGGACGAGTTCACCACGGCGGAGGCGCGCAGTAGGGCTCTGCAGGAAGCCGCTCTGGCGGCGGAGCGAACCCGGCAGGCGTGGGAGGTGCTGGACGCTGAGAAAAGAGACAAGGAGGACGAACCGGAGAGGCAGTACGGCGCAGCTTCCCGCAGGTTGGAGCAGCTGCGCGAGCGAATTTCGGAGCTCCAGCGCGCAGAATCAGGGCACCTGGAGGTCCTGGAGGCGGGCAGTGCTTCCAACGTGAGAGAAAGGGAGGGAGACCTGGAGGCAGAGGTGGAAGCGACCCGCGCCCGGGTGGAGCGACTCAGCCGGGACGCGGAGGCATACCGGCTGGCCCACAAACTGCTGGAAGCCCACCGGGCAGAGCGGATGCGGTCCCTCGGGGGTCCAGTCAAGACGCAGGTTGATCGCTGGATGGCTCGGCTGCTGGGCCCGGGCTACGCGGGAGTGGAGTTCTCATCCGAGCTGACCCCCAATCAGGTTCGGGTGGGGCACCCGGATGTAGTGGCATCGGTGGAAGCCGACCTGTCTTACGGAGCCCGAGAACAGCTGCATTTCCTCGTGCGCCTCGCCCTGGGAGTGATCCTATCGGAAGGGGAGCGCCAGGTGGTGATTCTCGATGACCGCCTGACGAACACCGACCGCGGTCGCCTGGGCAGAGCCCGGGCCATACTGGAGGAAGCTGCTGACAGGGTTCAGATCGTACTGCTAACGTGCTTTCCCGACGGTTACTCCGGCATTGATGGTCAATTCGTCGACATGCGAACCCTCATGTGACGACTGCAAATCGCGTAGGAGGCGGGGTCGCCCCCGCCGTCCCCCCATACGACCGGCCATGCGGGTCCGCATCCGGCGGTAAGCGCTGTTTCATAAATACACCCGTAAGGATCTACAGTATCAAGCCCGCTTCCCACAAAGCCACCACCACAGTCATCTGGTCATTGTGGGTCTTTGTTGGCTCAGTTACCTCACGCCATAATGCCCACCATGCTTCCCGTGTAAGGTCCCCGTCACGACGGCTTTTCCCTGCGGAGTTTATAATGGTGAATTCTATATTGTGGATAGGGCGGGGTAACTCCGTCGTACCGCCTTCATTAACGCATAATTCAGTGAAGGATACCATCCTCTATCTCCCCAATCGGAAATGTTCTGCCAGCAGCTCTATTCTCTGCTTCACAGTGACCTGATCTGTCCGCTCCAGCATTTTTACACCATGGGACCTTGCTTTTTC
>PWUC01000204.1 GCA_003562655.1 Clostridia bacterium | reverse complement strand
TGCGCCGCTGCCTTATTGTTGTCTTTCAGCCATGGCCCTCTCGGCCCTCGCTATGGCGGCGCTGACCAGCGAACCGCAGGCCCGGGCCGGCATCTCACCCCAGTCACCGTTTCGTTCCATCAGGAGTTGGTCAATACCCAGTTCCTTGGCCAGTTCATACTTGAGTCGATCACTCATGATCCTTGCCAATGGAATCCTCCTCCCTGGATTCGGGGTCGCTGGGAAGGCAGCAATCTTATTTTGGCCCGGCAGCAGGATTCCATGATAGCAATACCGCGCATCCATGCATAATTCGAGCATCAAAATGACAGGGTACGTCAATGAGGTGGATCATGTGCTTCTGACTGTGCTCCTCCGCACAATATTTTTCTACTTTGCCGTTTTGATCCTCGTCCGCCTCATGGGCAAACGCGAGATCGGACAGCTCTCTCCCTTCGACCTGGTGGTCGCCATCATGATCGCCGAGGCCGCCATCCTGCCCATCGACGATCCCGGCCGCTCCATCTGGATGGGGATTGTTCCCATTACGGCCCTGGCCGGCCTGCAGATCGCGATATCCCTCGTCTGCATGAAGTGTCCCACCATTGGGGCACTGGTAAACGGACGCCCAACGGTGATCATCGAAGGCGGCAAAATCAACGAAAAGAACATGCGGCGCGCCCGTTTCACGATTCATGAGCTGATGGAGCAGCTGCGGCTGCAGAACGCTCCCTCCCTCTCCGATGTCGAATATGCCATCCTGGAGATGTCGGGAAGGCTGAGCGTGCTGCCCACGGTGAGAGCGCGCAACCTCCAACCCTCCGACCTTGAGCTGAACCTTCCGAGAGAAGGCCTGCCAGCATCCCTGATCGTGTATGGCGTGATCAATGATGAGGGACTGCGGGTCATAAACCGGGACCGGGAATGGCTCATGCAGCAGCTGGAACAGGAGGACATCCCGGATCAGGAGAGCATACTGGTGGCCGCCGTTGACAGGGCCGGGCAGTTGTGGATACAAAAAAAGGAACAAGCCTGAATGGAAAATTGGGCAGAATGCCCCACAGGCATTGGCCGTGACGTTCTGCAATCGGGCAGTCCGGAGGCCAGCCGACCCCCCGGCGGGGGGGCGCTACTGCCCGAGCAGGCAAGGCGCCGGATTGCCTCTTCTCAAATGCGATCGAGCAGGGAGGCCAGTTGGGCGGCGATGTCCGCACCCTCCTCCCGGTGCGGCGGCTCCGGCGGCGCTTCTTCTTCACCCCGATCCTGCGGGTTTCCGTATGCCTCCCAGACCGCGTACAGGGGTTGATAATCACCCGCCATCAGCCGACTCCGCATCCTCACCAGCAGGTTCAAGAGGAAGTCCTCTTCCGTCTCGGCGCTGACATCTTCCCCCACACCCTCCACTGCATCGAATGAACCCTCCTCGAGGTGGGCGTATAAGAACCCGGGAGATATCCGGCAGTGGATGACCACGATGGCGCGCGCATCCTTCGCGTAGACCTGCACCCCGAGTCCCTCGTCGCCGGAAAACTCATACCCTGCGAGCTCTGCCCTTTCTTCGTCGGCAGCCGGGAAAGCCATCACCAGCGTCCACCAGTCGTAGCTTTCAGAATACATGACATCGTAGTGGTCCTGCATCAGGGGGGTCCAACCACCGGGGATGTCGTAACCCTCGACATGATAGATGAAACTGACCCTTCTCGCACCAGGCCTGCACCGCCGCGAAAGGGAGCGCACTGCCCTCCTGTCCTCCGCGTTCAGTGGTTCATCCACCGCCAGGAACTCGTAAGAGGTGGAGCTGTGGTCAACGGTGAAGCCCCGGGAAACACTGATGATCTTCATCTTCTGTCACTCCTCTCATCTCACCAGGCGCATCTTCTCTGAGCAGCCACAGGGGATAGCCCGCATACCTGACGTCTGGATCCTCCTTCTGCAGCCAGGAGCGTATTTGGTCCGCGGTGGCAAAGGGAACGCCCCCGGAGGTGTATCCGATCGTGTCCTGGATGGACGCCACCAGCTCGCGATCCCGGGTCGTGTACAGGTCCGTCTTCCTGCGTCCCGAACCGGCTTCGGAATCTGCCCCGGTCAAAAAAGAACAGCTGCGCAGTTCCTTTACCGCCCTCCTTTGGCCGACCCCGTATCGCTGCATGTACTTAGCCACGCTGATGAAGCCTCCGGTCGCCAGGTAGTGTTCGAGGTCAACCTCCCGCCCGCGCCTGCCCAACTGCTTCAGGGGCGGCAGCAGGGGCTCCGGGCAGAAAGGATCCGGCCCCAGGGCGTCTCGAGCGAAGACCCGGCACCCGCCGCAGTGGGCATCCGCACGACAGACACCGCACTGGCTTCGCCTGAACGCGGCCTCCTCGCGGAAGAAACGATACCTTCTCAGTACTTCGGATTCCCGCCAGATTCGCCCGGGATCTTCGGTGAAAATGTTACCGGCGCGAAACCGGGGCCCAGCCAGCTGCGAACACGGCAAGAGGTAGCCCTCCGGGTCCAACGCGGCGATGCGTTGGGCCGCTGCACAGCCCCTGATGCCTCGATTCCGGGCCCACTGCCCCTCCAGGTGCCGGAACAGGAAACTGAGAGCACAGTCCACTCTGATCGAAAGCCCGGGCGATTCGGCCGCCACGTCAGTCAGAAGGCCCTCGAAAGCCAGCAGCGATTTCGGTGAGGGGTTCTCTGCAAGCCACCGGTCAGGCGAGGGGGGAGGCTTGTATCGCAGAAGGGTGATGCTGTCAAAGCCGCATTCTTCCAGCCGCTCCAGAATCGCCCCGAAGTTTGCCAGCGCTGTCCTGCCCAGCTTCAGGTTGGCGCCGCTTCGAATGCCAGCATCGGCAGCAATCTGCAGACCGCGCCCCAGTCTCTGCATCTCTCTGTCCGGTTCCTGCATCAACCGGTGTTCGTCGATGTTGAGCTGCAGAACGCTCACCGCCGCCGATAGGTCCTTCACGGTCTTCTCCGGCAGGTCCGCCAACCCCGTGGTCACATGCACAACCATGCCCGACTCTGCAGCGGCGGAAGCCAGGTCTGCCAGGTCGGGCCTGAGAAGGGGTTCGCCGCCGCCGATGGCCAGCTGCAGGACCCCCCATTGCGCCAGCGTGGCCACCGCCTCCAGTGCCTTCTGGGGGTTCATCTCCCGGCCGTGGCCCCGTTGATGACGGCGGGCATAGCAGTCGGGGCAGTGGGAATCACATCGGTAGGTGACAGCCCAGTGGACCGTCACCGGGGCCGTCAGATGATTCAGGGCGGGCCAATCCTCATCCGGCAGGACGAGAGGGCGATCCGGACCGGTGCCCTCGATCCCTGCGGTCGAGCCCTCCGCGGGGCAGCGCTTCCCGGCACCTCGCATTAAAAAGCCGAGTTCAACCAGGTCATCCAATACCTCGAGCGCCCCCTCCGGGTCGTCAATTCCGAGATGAGAGAGGGTCCCGAGCAGATCCGCCCGGCTGATGAGTCCGTTTTCTGCAACAACAGCGAGAATCTGAAAGGCGGCCCGATCCAGGTCGGCCGAAAGACCTGTCTCTGCATCAAGGGCGATCCCGCCAAAGTATTCTCTTCTCAGCTTGAGGGCGGGCGTCGGTTGGAGCAGGATGTCGACTGCATTGCCCTCCAGGTCTGTTCGCATCGAGTATCAGCCCCGCTCACCAGGTGATCTCCGGAGCTCAAAAGCACAGGGAACGGTCACTCCGATGCTCAGGAATGCCGTCCTCTTCAGTATACTGCTCGGGGTGCCGCTTTCGTCAATGCGAACGACCACACCCGGGTGGCGAACGGAACTGCCTGTGCCGTCCCGGGTGGTGCGGACCGACTCCGCTCGCCACCCGTCTGGGATTGCAGTGCAGGAAGGGGAGGGTGCAACCCGGATCGCGTCCGAGGAGGACAGTCCGGCAAACCGGCCCAAAGGGCATCCGGGCCGGACGCGCATTCCGTCCGGCCCGGATCACTGAGAAATGCACCGTACCCTCGAAATCACCTACGCAGAGCCGACTCCGGTCAACCTCATTCGGAGAGATACCGGGAGAGAAAACCCGCCGCCGACTGAGCCATCTTCATCTCTGTGTCGCCGACCGGGTCGTCGCGCTCCACCGAAGCCAGGATCACCGTCCCATAGGGATCCCCGTGCACAATGATGGGCGCGATCACCTGGGTGGAGAATTCACTCTCCTCACCCTCCTCCAGCAGGATCTCCGATGGCTGGGTGGGGTCACTGTGAAACAGCGTCTGCCGGTCATTCATGGGCCGCAGGACCGCATCGCTGACTCGCTTGTCGATGAAGTCCTTGCGCCTGGCTCCCGATACCGCGACGATCGAGTCGCGGTCGCTGATCAGGGCCACCTGCCCGCTGGCCTCATGAAGAGAGTCCGTCATCTCCTCCGCAAAGGTGCCGAGATCAATGATCGCCGAGTACTTCTTGAGGATGACCTCCCCGTCCTTGTCCACAAAAATCTCCAGGGGATCCCCATCTCTAATCCTTATGGTTCGGCGAATCTCGATGGGTATGACTATCCGTCCCAGATCATCAATTCTCCTGACAACTCCAGTCGCTTTCACATGATTCACCTCTTGAACCGGATTGTTACTCGCGAAGTTATTATCCCGCAGGGGAAGAAGTTTATTCTGAAGGAGGGTACATCAACCTGAGGTGACATCCCAGGCGAAGGAATCATCGTCCCCCTCACTCGTGTCTCATGGAGGGGTGATTCTTCACATAAAAACGTACGATCTCCTCAATCACTTCATCCCGCTCGAGATGGGCGGTCAGGGCCCGGGCATTGCGATGGGCCGTGATGTAGGCGGGTTCTCCCGTGAGAAGATAATGAGCCAGCTGCTGAACCGGGTCATAGCCCCTCTCTTCCAGAGCTGCGTAAACCTGTCGCAGGATCTCGACGAAGTCATAACGTTCTGGCTCATCGAGCCGGTCGCCCCGGATGATCCTGGTGTCACGCTCATCATTGTGCAGCATTCAAGCGCCTCCCAATTGGCATAGTACTGCGCGCATCTGATTGACCTTTCTCCCCCGCCGGGGCAATATCCTGCCTGCCCGCGATCAAAACTGTCAGCGAAACCAGATACTGCCCGCAGCGGGCACACCGAGCCCCAGATCCTCCCAGGTGCTCAGATCAAGATCACCGGTTCCCGTTTGTCCCGTCATCTGCTGGTACGCCCTCAATGCCGACAGCGTCCCTGCGCCAAAGATACCATCCACTGAACCCCAATAGAGGTTCTCAGCCAGTAAGATCCGCTGCAGCTGCATCACGTCACTACCCCTGCTGGCGAACCTCACCGGGCGAGGAACCCCGCCAAAATGCTCCTGCTCCCGTCCGGTTATCACCACCGGTGTGCCCACCGGTATGTACCGGTACAGCTGGATCACGTCCTGGTTCAGCATCCGCACGCAGCCGGCGGAGAGATTCCCCCCAACCGACCCGGGGCGGTTGGTGCCGTGCACGCCGTACCTGCCCCAGGGGACGCTGAGCCCGTTCCATCTCGCACCGAAGGCCCCGCCCCAGACCGCCTTGTCCGTCACCAGCCACGTGCCCAGGGGCGTCGGCGTTGCGGGCTTACCCACGGCCACGCGCCAGCTGTGAAGCTGCTCCGACCCCATATACAGCTGCAGGAACCGGCTCTCGGCGTCTATGTGCACAACCAGTCCCGCCGGTCCGTAACCGCCCCAGCGCAGACCCTGCGCTGCCGCAGGCGGACCCTGGGCTGCCGAGGCCGGCTGAACCCCGGGCCCATCATCGAGCTGAATCCACCCCATCAGCTCCACGGCCGACGCGAGAGGAGCCAGAAACCGGTCCACGCGGCACCCGGGGCCTGCCTCGAGGAGGGCCCCGGCGATGAGGACGCAGGAGACTGCAATGACCATCAGAGCCAGCCGCGTGCGCACGATGTGTCACCTCCCCGATCTGATCCCAGGGTCCATCTATGTACCTATACTCGACGCCTGGTCCCGTTAGTCCCCGTGGGGCGCATGTCCCAACAGACCGGCCATGGTCAGGGCATTTTTTGGGGCATAATCCGCGAAGCAGTTGTTGAACATGACGTAGGTGGCCCGGGTCTCGCCCTC
>PWUC01000046.1 GCA_003562655.1 Clostridia bacterium | reverse complement strand
AGGATGACGTCCTCGGTCGGGCAGACTGCGTGATCCTGGCGGTAGAGCACAGTCAGTTTGATCCGGCCCAGCTGGCGAAATCCTGCCCGTTGCTCGTTGACCTGACAGGGGGGGCATCCGGATCTGCAGTGCAGAGATCCAATGTTGTGCGGCTGTTCGGATGAAGAACGGACTGACCTTGGTCACGGCTGCAGAGCCGGGACACCGCGCCGGAGGACCTCACAGCTGCGTGGGGCGCCTGCGTGCCCCTCGATCCCAGATCGGACGGGAATCCCCGACCAGCCTGCGCGGTCGGGGCCCGTCCACCGTCCCAGAGAGCACCCACGGGGCCCGCCCTTACCAGGGGCCCTTCGCTGCTGGTTGTCTCATCCAGCCGGCATTCCGACCTGTGCAGATCAGAGGGCCGGGTCGCAACAGGTTCACCATTCGCAGCAGGTGTTCGCCCTCCTTTCGCCAATCTAGATGGTTAAAACCTGTGTGTGAAAGGAGCCCAGCCGTTGAGAATCGGAGTTGCTAGTTTCTCTCATGAGACCTGTACTTTCTGCCCGGATCCCACGACCATCGAGAGGCTGGAGCCTGGAGCCAGGCGCGGAGAAGAGGTGCTCGAAGGCACCCGGGGGATACCCTCCTACATCAATGGGTTCATCAGGGTGGCCGAGGTTGAGGAGGCAGAGCTGGTTCCCGTACTGGCAGTGGGGATGGCCCCCGGCCCCTACACGAGCTGGCTGGACGCGGAGTGCTTCGACAAATACGCTGATGAAATCGCCAATGGACTGGCGGAATCAGGCGACCTCGACGGGGTGCTGCTGGCCCTGCACGGTGCCATGGCCGTGAAGAGCATACCCAGACCAGAGGCCGAGATCGTGCGAAGGGTCAGGGCAGCCGTCGGGGACATTCCGATCATGGTCACCCTGGACCTTCACGCCAACGAGGATCACGAACTGACCGATGCCTCCGACGCGGTGTTTGTGATCAAGACCTATCCTCATGTCGACTCCGAGGAGACGGGGGTCATGGCAGCCCGCTGCATGATCCAGACGGTTCGCGGTGAACTGACACCCACCCAGGCCTTGAGAAAGCCGGGCATCGTCTCCGCCAGCATATATCAGGCCTCCGACTTCCACCCGATGAAGGATCTTTATGATCGCTGCCGGGACTGGGAGAAGAGGGATGACGTCATCTGTGTCTCCGTCGCTCCGGGATATGCCTACTCAGATGTGCCCGACATCGGGATGTCTGTCATCGCTGTCACCGATGATGACCCGGGGCTGGCCGAAGAGATCGCTGAGGACGTATCAGATATAGCGTGGTCTTTGAGAGAGGCCCTCAACCGGCCACTGCCCAAAACCCGGGAGGGAGTGGCTGAGGTCATCCGGTTGGTTGCCGGGGGCAGCAGGCCTGTGGTCATAGCCGACGGCGCCGACCGTACCGGCGACAGCACGCATATCCTTGCGGAGCTCCTCGAGCAGGGCGCAGAGAATTTCGCCATTCCAGGCATATCCGACCCCGATGCGGCCCGGGAGCTGGAGTCCTCGGCCCGGGAAGGTGACGAGGTCACGGTGTCGGTGGGTGGCTGGGCCAGTGAGCACTCGGGAGATCCCGTGGAACTCACCGGTGTGATTGAGTACATGGGAAGGCCGTGTTTCACTCTGGTGGGTCCCATGCGGAGGGGCGCCCGGGTCCAGGACGGATTGGCCATACGGCTCAACCTGGGGAAGAACCGTCACGTGGTGATCTCTGAGCGGATGCGGGGCTCCAATGACAGTGCAGGATTGACGTCAGTCGGGGTGAACATTGAGTCTCTGGACATAATCGTGCTCAAGAGCCGGGTGCATCATCGGGCTTTCTGGGACCAGGTGGCTGCGGTGGACTTTCCCATTGATGCCCCCGGAATAGGCCCCGCCGACCTGACCACCCTGAGCTACGAAAACGTCCCGGGTGATCTTTATCCCATCGGCGATGTCGAATGACAATGTGAATGTCGGGGCGGACATGCGAAGGAGAGGGCTGCTCCTGCCGCAGCCCTCAGGGGATCCCTTTCCTCGTGTTCCTCGCATCCGCCCTCATTTTGGGGTCTGGATTTCAAACTCCTCGTGCAGGGCTTGCATGGGCTAACACGGCAACCGCAGCGGCTCCCAGTCTTCCTCCAGCAGAATATCCAGGTCTTCGGTGGTGGGAATCTCCGACATATCGATCCGGCGTTTGTCCGTTTCATGCTCACCGCTCTTGTAGATGAGGATGGTGTCGTCATAGATGCTCTTCAGGTGTTTGAGGAAGTTGACGGCCTCCTGCGGGGAGAAGGTGCCGCTGTAGTGCCCTCCGCCGATCGGGGAGGCAAACCTGCCCCGGTAGTGGAACCGGGCGATCACCTCATTGCCCCGGGGACCGTTCCAGTGAACGGTGTTCTGCGACGATTGCAGTTTCCCGTTGTCAAAGGTGAACTCAAACTGCGGAACGTACACGTAGTGATGTGAGCCGGGGACCTCGCCCTCCAGCAGGTAATGGTCGATGTCGGCCATTGCCAGGCAGGCACTGATAATGCAGGCCTGTGCCATACAGTGGCCGGAGTTGATCCGGAAGGATTCATCTACGGTGTACTCGACCAGGCACTCATCCCACAGGTGTCCCCAGACGTAGTTCCGGTTGGGCAGTGCAGCCAGATCGATCCACTCTCTGTCCACGACCAGCAGCCTGTCATAGCCGTCGGCATTCTTTGCACATGCGGCGATGAAGGCAGTTACCGGGCTGAGCTGATTGGCCCTGATCAGAAACTGCTCCAGGTAGCCGTAGTACTGCCAGGCGCGCGCCCTGCTGGCCGGCATGGCAGTGTCCCACAGTCTGTGAAACTCAAACCACCGGGTGTATCGTCCGGTGCTCCGCACTGCTGCAATGGTGGCAGCGGCCTCCTGCCGGTCATCTGAAAGAGCAGTGACCTCCCGCACGTCTGCCAGCAGTTCGGACTCTTCGCCTGTTAACGCAACCCTTCCCGCCCCTTCAGGCAGCTGACTCACCAGCCGGGCAAGGTGGGGCGACCGAGGGGCATCATCTCTTTGCATCAGTGGATACCAGGCGAGACGGTCGTTCATTATGAGGACGATATTGCCGTCAAGGGCATCCCAACGGGCGTCTTCGCCCGCCGACGCACTGAGCAGCCGGTCTCCGCTGGCGACCCAGGCACTGCCGTCCTCGGCATAGATCACAAAGACCTCGCTTGTGTCACCCCGCTGCTCGGCATGGACAGCGAACCTCAGGCCAGCCATCTCGAGTTCGCTGATGATCCTGTCTGTAGTCTTCAGGGTGGTGGCCAGGGGCATCATCCTTCTGTCGGCAAAAGGCAAGAACGGGTATCGCTGCGGGTACAGGGACCTGAAGGAGGTTGTCGTCTCCGTTTCATCCCACGGAAAAAGATCAAAGGAAAAGGGTCCTGAACGGAAATACTGGGCATGAGGCAGAAACTCCATGCTCTCCCGGTCATCCTCGAGGAATGCATTCTCGTACCCGGGGACTGATCTTATGTGGTCGGAAAAATGCAGGTCTGATCGGAGATAGATCTCCGGGTGGGCCACAAATAGACTTCGCGACGCATAAAGAGCGTACCGGTCAAAGGGGTCATGCCGGGCTGCCCTGATCGTTTTGCGCCAGGCGGCGAGATGGACATCCTCAGGTGACACAGGCTCGGTTCGAAACAATGCCTCATTCAGTGGGCTCTTCCGGTCCAACATGGCAGTGTTGCCTCCTCTGACGAGATGATCTCGCCGCTTCATCAGCAAATGCTGAGGCTGCAATCAGCGGCCCTGCCTCTTCCGCGCTGAGAGACAGAGGCCCTGGAGTTTTGTCCTCCCAGAGAGGAGTCGTGCGCTGGGCCCCTGTTTGGTGGTCGTCCAGTTCATCTCCAGTCTCTTCGATTCACCGGATAGAAGGGGCGGATTGAATCCGGAATTGGCTCGATGCTCTCGTAGTGCTCGAGGACATGTGGACGCAGCTTCTTCAGAAGATGGGCTCGATGTTCGGCTTCGGGGCCCTCCGGGGCGGTCAGGCTGCTCACGAGTTCCTCCTTGAGCCTCTCTTCGTCGACGGTGAGGATCTTCCCGTCGCGCATCAGCACCCTGCCGTCCGCGATCACCGTCCGGACATCGCGGCGGCTTTTCTGCATCACCAGACGGTCCTGGGGCGTCGCCTCGGGATGCACGTAAGGATCCGGCGTAAGATCCACAACGGCAATGTCCGCAGCCATTCCCTCGCGCAGCCGGCCGCACACCTTCTCCAGTCCCAGGATTTTCGCCGGGGCGGTGGTGGTCATCTCCACCAGCATCGCAGGCGTGACGGCCGGTGAACTGCCGGGGTCCAGATCGGCAATCCGGTGCAGCTTCTCAGCCAGGCGCATCTCGGCGATGATGTCCTCGTCATCGTTGATCCCCTTGCCATCGATGGCGATGGCGGTGGTGACGCCGGCCTCAAGGATTGCCTTCAGGGGCAGGATCCCGTTTCTCATGTTCAGATTGCACGCCGGGTGATGGGTCACCGATGTGCCCGAATCGGCCAGGAGTTCAATATCTCCTTCCGACATCCAGACGCCGTGTCCAATCGTCAGGTCGGCGCCGAGGAGGCCCAGCTCGGCCAGGTACTCGACGCTGGTCCTGCCGTGTGCCCGTACGATGGAATCGTTCTGATAGGGAGTCTGTACCGCGTGCATATGGATCCTTGCGCCCCATTCATCCGCCAACTCCCGCATCTTCAACAGGAGCGCCGACGAAGACCACTGCGGTCCCATGGGGCCGAAGGCGATCGGTGAGGCCGATGATTGATGGTCTTCCCACAGCGATGCGAAGTCGTCGAAGTACTGCCGATGGAGGTCGGGGCGGTCGTGGCGGTAGAGCGCCTCTGCGGCCTGCCGCAGCTTGGAAGGCAGATTGGAGAAAAACGTCTCATCGTCGTATGTGAGCAGGTTCTGATCCTTGATGGTGGCGGAGCAGGCCCAGCGGATGCCCGCCTCATTGTAGGCGGCGAGGGCCTCCCTGATCCGGGCCACCCCGCCCATGTGATGAATGGTAGTGCAGCCCGACCGGATGTGCTTGACCGCGCACCACAGCGTGTCCAGATACGCGTCAGGACGCGCGATGGTGGGTATGATCGTGTTCCAGTATTCCAGGTGATCGTATCCTGGTCCGAGCTCGAAATAGCTCAACCCGCTTCCGTGAGAGTGAGCGTCGATCATCCCGGGCATGACCAGGCACTCGCGACCGCCCTCGACCGGGGCGTCGGGAAAACGTTCAGCCAGTTCGGAATAAGCGCCCACCGATGCCACGGTGCCCTCGGAGTCAATGGCGACGGCTCCGTCCGAGATGATGCCGCCGTTTCCGGCCGATGGATCGAAAATCACGTGTCCGCCGTGGACCAGCCGGGTGATGTTTTTACCTGACATGTTTTCGCCTCCTGCGTTTGAGATGAAGAGTTATCTGTGTGCTCAGGTGTCGTCCAGTGACTCGCCCTCCCTGGCCCGGTGCAGCGCGACCTCGACCGGAGCCCGACCCGGACTGCGCGATGGGTCACCTGTGGATGGCCCTGGAGTTTCCCCGTACCAAATGGCTTCTCCAGCGGTTCAGGGGATCCTTCCCTGGCAGACGAAGCAAATCTCAGCCCTGTCATTTCCGAAACCGGGCTGATACTGCTGCTGCTCGCGTGACTGCTGCCGGTGATATGCGGATGAAGCGATTGGGGATCCCTCTGCACCGCCGGTAACCGAGGGATCTGTCCTCGCCCGGGCGCCAGTTGTTTGCGACGGCGGTCCCGGCAGGGTTTGATCGGCAGTGTCAAAGACCTGTGCCGGAGCTGCAAGACCTCCTGGTCAAGACCAGCCGGGCCATTCGCAGAACGGTACGACGTTTCGTCTGGATGCCACACGGGTTGACTCTGTGTGGTCACGCAATGTCTCTTCTGGAAGCTCTTCACGGCAGCACACGCCGCGCGGACGCAGTGGACAAAGGAAGGAAGTCAGGAGTAACATATACGGTAGAAGCTGGGATGGTCCCATGAATTTCTTTGCGACCGTTT
>PWUC01000248.1 GCA_003562655.1 Clostridia bacterium | reverse complement strand
GAGCGGTCCGGTGGATGCATGCGGGCCAATAACTACGACCGCATTCCCCTGGTCCGAATGCCCATGGTCTCACTCGCCCCGGGCGACATCAGCTACGAGGACCTGATCGCCTCGACGGAGCGGGGGATTTTGCTCGATCAGAACAGGAGCTGGTCCATAGATGACCGTCGGCTGAACTTCCAGTTCGGATCCGAGGTGGGCTGGCTCATAGAGGATGGTCAGATCACCCAGATGGTCAGGGATCCCATATATGCGGACATAACCCCTGCTTTCTGGTCCAGGTGCGACGCCATCGCCGATGAGAATGACTGGAGAATCGTCGGGTATGCGTGCGGCAAGGGCACACCGGGGCAGGACGGCCGGGTGGCCCATGGCTGTTCCCATGCCCGTTTTCGCGGTATGGATGTGGGGGCGAAGAAATCATGATGGGTGTGAACGACCTGAGGGGCATGGCAGAGGCCGGTCTGAGAGAGGCAGGAAACCGTCCAGCTGAGATCCACCTCGAGGGATACAGGTATGATCTGACCCGGTTTGCCGAGGGTCAGATTCACCAGAACATATCCATGGATGGCATCCACGTCACGGCAAGGGTTTTCTCGGGCAGAAAGAGAGGCGAGGTGACCCTCTCGGCGCCGAGCGCGGAGAGGGTCACTGAAGCTGTGAGGCGAGCGGCGGAGGCCCTGCAGTATGCTGGGGAGGGGCCGGAGCGACCCATGCCCGGTTCCGATGCCGGATACCTGCCGGGTGAGGAGGTCATGGGCTTCGATGAAAAGGTCGAGAGCTGCGGGGCCGACTGGCGGGCTGAGACGGCCCGGGACGTGGTGAGGGTGGTCGAGCGAGAGGGCCCCCGGCCCTTCGGCCGGGTCATCACCGAGGTCAACGAGAGGTTGATCATGAACAGTGAGGGGCTTGTATCCTATACGCCCCGAACATCCTGCGACCTGATCGTGACCACCATTCGCAGCACAGGTTACGGCTACAGCGAGCGGCACAGCTTCGCCCTGGACGATATCGACGCCGAGAGGGCCGCCATGGAGGCCGCAGGGGGCTGCAACATGGGTATGGATCCCCAACCCTTCCCGGCGGGAGAGTACTCGGTAATCCTCCTTCCCTACGCCACGGCGGACATGGTATCTTTCCTCGCCCGCCTCGGGGCTGACGGTGAGGCCATCGGTGAGGGCAGAAGCTTCATGTCCGAGCGGATGGGGGAGAGGGTTCTCCCCGAGAGTATCGATGTGTGGGATGACGGTTTCGATCCCGCGGGACGTCCCGTGCCCTTCGATGGCGAGGGCGTCGCGAAACAGCGGGTGGACATCATCCAGGCGGGAGTCGCCCGGGGCGCGCTCTACAACCAGACCACCGGTGAGGCCGCGGGCTGTCCCTCCACCGGGCATACGGCCGTCGGCAGGACCTTCGGTTCCTTCCGCGGTGGGGGCTCCGTTGCTGCCCAGAACCTGTTTCTGGGCGAGGGCGATGCGACGGTGGAGGAGATGATACGTGACACGGATCTGGGGCTGCTGATCACCAGCTTCCACTACACGCGGGTGGTGGAGCCCCGCGATGTCATCATCACCGGAATGACGCGAAACGGCACCTTCCTGGTGCGCAACGGAGCCATTGTCGGTCCGGTGAAGAACCTGCGTTTCACGGACAGCTACGTCCGCGCTCTCAATGGGATTACTCACCTCGGATCGGCGTCGGTGCTCTGCGGTGAGGGTGTGGGGGGGGTAAGGGTCCCTGCCATCCGCCTGGAGAGTCTGCGTTTCACCGGCACCACCGACTTCTAGTCCAGAGCTCACTCGGGTTCCTGGGGGTTCTGCCCCCGGGACCCCGATTCGGCCGATCATCCCCGGTGTGTCAGCCGATGGACCGGGGACGGGCTCAGACGACGACCGCTCGCTACGGTGTTGCTGTGATGCCGGGTTCGCTGAAGCGAGAGTTACTCGCGGCCGCAGCAGCTAAGCCCCCGGGCAGGGGAGCGGTCCATGGATTTCGGGGAGTCCAGGAGAGATCGGGGAGGACGCCTGGGCGTTCGGGAAGGTGTGCCCGGGCTTGCGGTCGGGGGTTTCCCCGCGGTGTGGATGTGCAGAGGGTCATCAGTGACTCCCGGCCCGACCTGCGACGCTGCGAGCGCAGCTGGGCACGGCCCGGGGGGTAGGGGCTGGAGGTCGAGAGACGTGAGTAGAAGTAGGTACGGACGATTCTACGCCTCTGAAGTTGGAGAGGGCATCAAGGTCCTGTCGGCAAAGGAAAAAATGGCCATGAGGGAGACGGAGCAGATCCGCCTGAGCTTCGGTGATCCGACGCCCGACTCTTTCCCCAACGATGAGGTTCTCGAGGCCCTGGCCCTGGCACTGCAGGACGAACCCGATCGAGTTCTTCAGTACGGTGCCGGCGAGGTGGCCGAGGACCTCCGGGCTTTTCTGCTGGAGCGGGCTGCCAGCAGAGGCATGCCCGCGTCCAGGGATGAGCTCCTGGTCACCAACGGAGCGACGGAGGCCCTTGATCTCATATGCAGGATTTTCCTGGATCCCTCAGATGTGATCATGACCGAGGCTCCCACGTTCATGGGGGCACTGTCCGTCTTTCGGAAGTTCGGTGTCCAGATTGAGGGTTGTGGGGTCGATGGCGATGGGCTGAGAACGGATATTCTGGAGGCGAAACTCAATGAGCGCCTGACAGACGGCGAGCCGATGCCCAAGTTCCTGTATGTCATTGCCAATTTCCAGAATCCCACGGGCACGACCATGGCCCTCGAGCGGCGCCGCCACCTGCTGGAACTGGCGTCGAGATTCGATTTCCTCATTGTAGAGGACGAGGCCTACGGCGAGCTGCGCCTGGAGGGGGAGGATGTTCCAACCCTGTGGGCTCTCGACGAGGAGGGGCGGGTTCTGCATGTCGGGACCTTCTCGAAGGTCATCGCTCCAGGGCTCCGGCTGGGGTGGGTGTTTGCCGCCGGAGAACTCATCGCCCAGCTGGAAGCCATGAGACCCGGCTACAGCAACGGGGCGAGTGAGAGCCTGGCGGCGAAATACTGCCGCATGCTGGACTTCGACGACCGGGTGGCATCGGTGCGGGCCATCTACCGCGAGAGGCGCGATGTGATGTTGGAGGCCCTCGAGCAGAACATGCCGGCTGGGGTCACGTGGAACCGGCCCGCTGGCGGTCTCTTCATCTGGATGGAGATTCCCGGGGACATTGATCCCGACGAGTTCGTGGAGGAGGCGGCTCGGAGGGGCGTGGCGCTGCTCAAGAGCTCCATCTTTTACCCGGACGGCGGGAAGGGCAGGGGGCTCCGTCTCTCATACAGTCTCGAATCCCTGCAGGCTCTTCGCGGTGCCGCCGAGATCATGGGTGATCTTCTCCGGGAGTTGAAAAGTAGATCCTGATCTTGCTGGCAGGAACGATGGGTGTAGGGTCAATGACGAGCGTTGTGTAAGCACGCGCGGTGCAGTCACTCACGTTGACCTCGTGTCCAAGATGAGGGCGGGTGGTACTGGAGGAGTCGAGGATCTTCCAGTCCGGGTGCCTGCGCCTGAACCATCCGCACTGGATTCGGGTCGGTCGCGGAACGGTCCCTGTGCTCTTTTTTTGTGTGATCCCACCAGTGATATGCGGGCTGTGCGTGAATGCTGGACAGGCAGCTCGAAGCCCGGATGCTCCTGACGGACGCCCCCGGGGCAATCAGACGCGTCGTGACCTCAGGAGGAGCAGCCGGGTTGACCGCACAGTGAGGCAGCTGCGCGGGTCAGTGCCAACGGACCCGTTCAGGCAACACCCGCACTCCCACCGCCTGGGTTGAGGAGATTCACGATGAGGCCGGCTCCACAACATCAAAGCTGAGTCCACTTGAGCCCTGCCCCCGACCGGGATTTTTCCGTCGTCCAATCCACAGGTGGCTCGAGCCGTCGATCCAGCGGGCGTACTGGAAGGCCCGCCAGACCCGAACCCCGTACCGCGGCACCTGCTCGTCATACAAGACCAGCGGAACCCCCGGTTCCTCCCGGAGGATGCAGCCCTGCGCTGCACCAGGTGATTCCTGTCCGTGTGCCCCCGGACGCACAACCCTCCCTCGCTGTAACTGCATGGAAGACCCTGCTGTCCCGGGTTTGCGAACAGGCATCAGGGGGATCCAGTGATCAGGTGGCACGGAGGAGAACAGGCGGTAAAGCACCTCTGCCCCCTCTCCGGCTTCCACCACGGAGGATGCCTCATCTCCCCGTCGTTGGTCATAGATCTCCTGCCGGTCTGTGGCTCGACCGGAGGGGCTCTCCGCGATCTTTTCAACCGCCCAGGCCATGTTCGCCATGTCGTCCCGGATGAAAGCCACTTCTTCAACAGGTCTGCTGTGCAGGCTCGGCCCCAGTACCGGTGGCAAGAACAGCCCCTGGAACTCCCCCGCTGACGGATCTTCCGCCGGAGAACATCCGTCGGGCTCCCTGGTCGCCAGCTGAAAGAGTCTGGGAGCGAGAGGGTCATTGCTGCCCACAGGTGCGACTTCTACTTCCTCGCCGAAACTGTCGGCGACAACCAGGCTGCGAATCCACGCGAGGGATCCCACCTGCAGCTCGACAGGTATGATCAGCCAGTCACTCCCGTGCAGGAGGGCGAACTGCATCCAGAGCAGGCGCGTGAGGTCTTCGGGAGCCGCCTCCACCGCGCCGAAATCAACTGAAGAGTCTTCAATCTGCCACCAGCGCGCGGCAGGCATGCCGCGGGAGACGACGGGGGTGGGAACAACCGCGATTGATGATGTCTCCGTCTCGGCTCTCTCCGCACCGAGGAGATGGCCGGGGTAATGGTCGAAGGAGTACCAGTCGAGGTGTCCCTCCGAATACTCGGACGCGAAGAGTACGTGTTCTCCCTCTGAAGCAGGTGCGCTCACAGCAAACTGGTATTCCAACCGTTCGTTCACCCAGGACGATTCACCGTCCGGCGGTTCGGAGAATAGCTGGTCATACCAGCACAACCAGTCCACAACGGCAGCCTTCAGGAGGTGTTCATCATTTTCCCCATCAATCTCACCCCAGTCCGGGGGAAGATCACCACTTCTCTGTGGCCCCGGAAATCTCGGGTTCAGATCCTGATACAGCGCCGAACCATCGGGTGCTCGTCCGGGCATCACCTGCCACAGGGCAGTGGCGGCGCGGTCCGGGGAACAATCCTGCGCTGATTCACATGAGGCGTTGAGGGGGTACTGTCTCAGGATGCGGCTTCCGTATTCTCCGACCCCGTTGTGAGCCAGCAGCCGAAGGAAGTGCAGTCCCGCCTCCGCAGCCAGGTCCAGGTTCTGTACCTGAGGCCGGCGAACCCGTTCCCGTTCTACCAGGACCTCCAGCGGCGTGCCCGTTGGGTTATACGGGCGGCCCGAAGACCCATCAGCCTCCCGGAGCGGCCCAGGATGGAACCAGTTCAACACTGTGCTTTCTGTCTCCAGGAGAACCTGCACCGCTGAACCCCCGTCGTGCCCCTCAAACTCGCCGATCTGCCACTGCCGGCTGAGCATCCAGAGAGGGTCACGGATTCTGGCCGCAAGGCCAGCCCGCATGCCCGGATCGCGCACCCTCGGTTCCAGGCGTGTCCAGCTGGTAATCGATGACATGCGAATCACCCCTCTTCCTCAAGGTCTCTGGCCAGACGCGTGAAATCTGAACTGACCGTATCACCAGCGGCGTTCCGGGCGAAATACAGCGCTGGCAGGAAGTGCCCCAGCTCTGCCAACGAATCCGGGTCCACCCCGCGGATCCTGGCCAGATCCAGCGTCTCCAGCACCGTGCGCTCCAACGCCTCCAGGCTCCACGTCTTCTGACCCGAAGGGGGCACGGCAAGCAGAATGGCCTGGGGCGGCCGGGCGGCCGGTTCGTCGAAATGAAAGGTCACCGCGGTGGTCTCTGCTTCGCTGGGTATCACCTCGACCCATTCATCGATGAGGAGACCGGAGGCGCCAGCCAAATGTCCATCAGACACCCGCGCTCCGCCAGCCCGATGCAGCACCAGGGAAACCCCACTGGTCGTCATTGGCTCATGGTCGCCATGGGTCAGCCCAACCCATGTGGGCTTTCCAGGAGGAATCT
>PWUC01000163.1 GCA_003562655.1 Clostridia bacterium | reverse complement strand
CGCTGTTCGGCCTCCTGGCGGGGTCCTACAGGCGCATGGACGGCGTGATCATGAGGGTCATGGATGCCCTCATGGCCTTTCCGGCGATTCTACTGGCCCTGGCAATCGTTGCGGCCCTGGGAGCTCACGAGATCAATGCGGTGATGGCTCTGGGCATCGTCTATGTTCCCAGAACCGCACGCATTGTGCGAAGTTCGGTTTTGAAGGTAGTTAACCAGGCGTTCATCGAGGCTGCCCGATCCGCGGGCGCAGGCAATTTTCGCCTCATCCTCCAACACATTCTCCCCAACGCGGCCGCGCCCCTCATCGTACAGCTGACCTTTGTCTTCGCCATGGCCATTCTGGGAGAGGCTGCCCTGAGTTTTCTCGGTGCCGGGGTTACTCCTCCGACGCCATCCTGGGGCAACATGATGAGTGAGGCGCGAGTGCTCATGCGACAGGCGCCGTGGCTATCACTGTTGCCCGGGGCAGCGGTTGTATCCATGGTGGTGGGCGTAAATCTGTTCGGTGACGGACTGCGGGACCTCCTGGATCCCAGCATCATGGGTTAGAAGCGGAGGGACACGTTGGGTGTTCAGCCGTCAACTGTGAATGCTGGTGAGGCGTTCAACATGGGTCTGCACTTCAACTGGTTGGACTTCTCTTCCCGTTACTGCCCTGCTCTCCATCTGCTGCTTATCGACCGTGGACTCCCGCCAATGCGCCAGCGAGAGGTGTGCCGATCCTTAGGGGTGAAGGGGTGATGTTTTTCCGTAGTCACCAGGGAGCTCGGGCAACAGGCTGCTGTCGTCAGGGGGAACGCCCCACTCGGAGTACAGCGTCAAGATCCTGTGAGCAACCAACCGGTCTTCAGAATGAAGCGAGTCCTGCCGGCACATTCAATGCAGATCATCGGGGAAGACACCCTCACATAATTGCCGAGGGATGGCATTGCAGGGAGGAATCATGACGGGCGACGATTATGGTCGGCCCATGTGAATCCCAGACCGGGCCACACTGACTTGCTGAAATGCTGCGGATCCAGACTGACCGGTGATGTCGTGGGCGGGGCTGCAAGTCTCTATCTCGAAGCCTGAGCCACCGACACCGATAGCTTGCCCCGATGGCTCAGGTGTTGCTGATCGCACATACCCAGGGTCTGATGTGCAGGTGAGAATCCACCGCAGTTGTCTCCCACTGCCCCGGATTCATCCGCTTCTTTTCAGCTTGCCGGTGCGCATTGCGTATCTCTCGCCCAGGGAGAACACATAGAGTCCCAGGGGGACCAGTATGATGCCAAAGAGCAGCAGGATCCCTATGTCCCCCTTGAGTTCGGCAAAGGGGGTGCCCATCAACAGGGCTTCCCGGGCTCCCCTGAGAGTGTAGGTGGCCGGCGACAGTGTCGACAGGGGACGCAGCCAGTCCGGCAGCACCTCCACGCTGTAGTAGACCCCGGACACGAGAAGGATCATGCCCTGTACGATGTGAGTGGCCTGGCTGCCTCGTTCGGGTGACATGAGGGGCAGCACCGCCGCCATGAGGCCCAGGCCTATGAAGGAGAAGCTGGCTGCCACCAGCACAAGGAAGGCGCCTCCCAGGTTGGCCCCGGCCAGATCCAGGGAGAAGAACACACTGGCGGCAGCCATGATGACCACAGTCCGGATCAGGCCGTAGGCGATGGCAAAGAGGCAGACTCCGCCGAGATAGCTGACCCGTCGGACTGGTGCCATGAACGTGTACTCGATGGTGCCCTCCCAGCGCTCCCAGGATATGGACTGGCTCACCTCGCTGAACAGCACCGACAGAAAGCCCCACAAAAGAGCTCCCACCACCAGGTACAGGATCACCTCATCGGGTGAGGTGCCGAGGCTCCTGGCGGCCTGGTCGACCCCGATGAGACCGATGGTCAGGGTGTTGATCAGGGTGTAGAAGAGGAATACGATCTCCCAGCTCAGGTATCGGCGCACCAGGTTGAAGTTTCGGACCAGGATCCCCCAGGCGGCACCGAGTTCCATACTGGCGCTTCCGTGAGGGGGACGATAGGGTTCAGACGCGCCCCGTCTTTCATTCATCCGTCATTGCCTCCTCCCAGTCCTCACCCGTGACCGCCAGGAACACGTCCTCCAGGGAAGCGTGATCCGGGGTGAGAGTATGAGTGTCCTTCAGGTTCGCCACAGTGTCCAGGGCAACAATGCGGCCCCGATTCATGATTGCCACCCGGTCGCACAGGTTCTCCACTTCCTTCATGTCGTGGCTTGTAAGAAGGATGGTGGGTCTGCTCTCGCGATGCACCTCCTCGATGAACCGCTGTACCTCAGCCTTCGACTTGGGATCAAGGCCTGTGGTCGGTTCATCCAGGAGCATGAGCACTGGAGAGGTCAGCAGGGCCCGGGCTATCGACACCTTCTGCTGCATGCCCCGTGACAGGTTTTCCACCGGACGAGCGAGGTAGTCCTCGTCAAAGCCAAAGGACTTCAGGATTTCTGCTGCCCTCTTGTAGCCGGCTCTGGGCCCGATCCCGTAAAGCCGCGAGGCGTAGCTGAGATTCTCCCACGCAGAGAGCTTCTTGAAAAAGGCGGCGTCCACGGAGACCCGGTTAATCAGCCTGCGGACCGACATCGGGTCGCTGACCACATCGTGTCCGTAGACGGACAGCTCACCCCGATCGGGCAGCAGCAGGGTGGCGATGAGCCGTATGAGGGTGGATTTGCCCGATCCGTTGGTCCCGAGAATCCCGAAGATCTCTCCCTCTGAGACGGTGAAGGTGGCATCTCGCACTGCCCACACGGGAGTCTTCTTCGCCCGGAGGCGGGGGAAGCCCCAGCGCCAGCGACCATTTTTCCTTTCTCCTGGTGTCTTTCGCTCATAGAAGATCTTCGACGCCTGAGAGCATACCACTGCCTGCATCTCGATTCCTCCCATCCTGTCATGCACCGAGGGCGGAATGAGCCAGGGCTGGGCTTCGCGGGAAAAAGGAAGGGGGCCCGGGCTTTCCGCCCGGACCCCCGAGAAAGCGAGGGTTTCACTACCTTAATGAGTCCGGACGTACTGGGAAAAGGGCACACTGGGGCCGCACTGTGCGATGCGTACCTGCATGATCAGAAGCAGCTGATAGGTCATGTCTCGCCCTCTCTTTCACAGTAGTCACGGTGCTCATACTCTCAAAGAATACCTGTTGCCGTTCTCAGCGTCAACGTTCAGACCTCAGCGAAACACAACTGTAACAAAGGTGGCCTGCGGTGCCATCCTGGCCGATAGGGGCCCCATTTGCCACTTCAGGGGTTTTCCTCATTCCCCGTCTTTTTCGTCACCGGAGGAGGAATCTGAGAATTTGCGCAGCGCCTGGGCCATTTGCTCCAGGCGGCGGTCTGCCCGGCCCAGGACGGTGTCCGGCGGGTACTCCCCGTCCTCTCCCCGTTCGCCAGCGGGCATTCCGGTCAGCAGCTCGATGGCTTCCCGGACATGCCTGACCGCCCATACGTGGAATTGGCCCGCCTCGACGGCGGCGACCACTTCATCGTTGAGCATCAGGTTATCTCGGTTCTTCTCCGGTATCAATACCCCCTGCTCTCCCGTGAGCCCCGTCGCCTTGCAGGTGTAGTAAAAGCCCTCGACTTTCTGATTGACGCCGCCGATCGGTTGCACCTGCCCCTTCTGGTTGACCGAGCCGGTGACGGCCATTGACTGGAGCAGCGGAACGTCTGCCAGGCTGGATAGGATGGCGTACAGCTCGGCGGTGGAGGCACTGTCACCGTCGATCTGTGCATACATCTGCTCAAAGGTGATGCTGGCAGACAGGGACAGCGGCTTGTCGTGGGCAAAGAGATGCGCCAGGTAGCTCGAGAGAATGAACACCCCCTTGGAGTGGCTGGACCCACTCATCTTCACCTGGCGCTCCAGGTTGACGACCCCCTCATCGCCAAGATAGACGTTGGCGGTAATTCGGGAGGGGTGACCGAAGGAGTAGTCTCCCAGGTCGATGACGCTCAGCCCGTTGATCTGGCCGGTGACCTTCCCCTCCGTGTCAACCATGATCTTGCCCCGATCGATGGACTCCCGGATGCGATCCTCCACCAGGCTGGAGCGATAGATCTTCTCCCTCACAGCCCTGTTGACGTGCTCGCCCATGACCAGGTCACAACCCTCGGATCGCGCCCAGGCGGCTGACTCGTAGACGATGGCCACAATCTCATTGAAGCGGGCTGAGAGTTTCGTCTGGTCTTCGGTCAGGCGGCAGCTGTAGTCCACGATCCTGGCAATGGCTGCCGGGTCGAAGGGCAGGAGGTCGTCTCGCTTGCAGACGGTGCGCACGAAGCTCCCATACTGCTGTAGGTACTCATCGGTGCGGTCCATGCGTATGTCGAAGTCCGCCTTGATTTTGAAGTGCTTGCGGAATTCGTCATCGTAGCTGGACAGCAGGTAGTACAGCATCGGTGAACCTATCATGAGTATCTTGACATTGAGGGGTATTGGCTCCGGTCTTATGGCGGTGGTGGGAACCAGACGGTACTGCTCTGCGATGTTCTCCACCCGCACCGCGTTGTTCTTGAGACTTCGCTTCAGTGCATCCCAGCTGAGGGCATTGACCAGAACATCCTCTGCCCGGAGTATGAGGAAACCTCCATTGGCCCGATGCAGCGCCCCGGGTTGGATGAGGGTATGATCGGTGACCAGCGTGCCCATGCTGCTCTCGTACTCTATCTTGCCGAGGAGGTTGTAGTAGGTGGGATTGGTCTCCTCCACCACCGGTGCCCCTTCGGTGTCGGCGTTGTTGACCAGGAGGTTGACCTGGTATCGGGCGAAGGGAGAGGTCAGCTTGCGAGGGAGCGCAGACATCATGTCACGCTCGCTGTCATCGCCTTTGAACTGCTCCAGGTGTTCGATCATGTCATCGTGGACATCCTCAAGGTACCCACACACGGACGAGATATCCGAGTACTTCTCCTGCAGCTGATCCACCAGCGGCCGGACTGCGAAGGAGCCCATGGTCTTTTCCAGGTCGCGAATGGAGGACTTGACCTCCTTTTCCAGCTGGCGCACCTTTCGTACGGCCTTCCGGATCTGGTGTTGTATCTCGGTGCCCTTTTCCTCGATCTCACGCCTCTTCTCGGTGTCCAGGGACTGGAATTCGTCGTTGCTCATAGGTTTGCCATCTTCATTGAGAGGGATTGAGGCGAAGCCCCCGGTGCCCTTTTGCAGGGCGAAACCCTGCTCTCGAACCCGATCCTCAATCTCCTGGAGCGTCTCAGTGGTCCTTCTCTGGAATCGCTCGATGATCTCGGCGCGGCGTTTTTCGAAGTCGCCACCCTCGAACTCGTTGACGATGGCCGTGCGCGCATCCTCGATCAGTTCCTCCATGTCTGCCTTGAAGACAACTCCCCTGCCCGCCGGCAGGGCAAGGGCCCAGGGACTGTTGGGTTCGGAAAAGTTGTAGAGGTAACACCAGTCCCGTGGGGTCTCGACTTCCTCTGCCTTCTGCTGCACCGTTGCCCGGGCGAAGGTGCTCTTGCCTGTGCCGGGTGCACCGGTCATGAAGATGTTGTAGCCTGGACTGGACACCTCCAGGCCGAACTCCACCGAGCGTACCGCCCTTTCCTGTCCGATGATGCCGTCGCCCTCAGCGCATACGGCGTCAGCATCCTCGGTGAAAATATCTGGTGAGCATCTACTGCCCAGCTCACTCGTTGTGAGCTTGCGGGGCCATCTGTCTGGCACGGTATATCGCCTCCCTGTCCAGTTGGGTGTTATAAACAGGATAAGTCACTCGACTATATTTCGCCAGCCGGATCCCGTTACCTGCACGGGCAGCGGCAGAACATGACATGTGACCCGCCCAATCTCGGTTAGTCTTTGAGATGGGCCCAGCTTTTATGAACCCGGGCCGGTCCGAAGGCGAAGAATCCATGGCCGGGTCCCGGGATGCGGGAAAGGGAGAGTGAACTCCCGTGGGGAAAAGCGCACCGCTGGGCGCCTCGCAGCATCGCCAGCTTCAACGAGGGCCGAGGGGGAGCTGTGGGCCGAAGGGCAACCCGGCGTCTCACGGCCGGTGAGCGCGATCAGATGCAGTGCCCTGTACCCGAGTGGTGCACCAGGTTTTACGGG
>PWUC01000213.1 GCA_003562655.1 Clostridia bacterium | reverse complement strand
GCTCCGGCGTCATCCACGGTGCCTCCTCGACCAGCCTGCGCACCTGATCCTGCTGCTCGTCAACCTGCATTCTTCCGCACGCAGGGCAGGCCTCCTCCCCAGGGCGCGGTGAGAACCGCACCTTGCAGACCGTGCATTTAGGCCACCCCTGGGATTTCCGCCAGGTCTTCACGTATCCATCAGCTCGACGGAGCCGTCCGAGCATCTCCTGGGGGCCCTCATCGCCCGCAGTCTTCGACAGCTCCGGTGGCGCTGGCGGCCCATTCTCTGTGTCGGTCTCAACATCCGGCCTGCCGGCGGGATCCCGCAAACTGCGGGATTCACCGTGCACCTGTACACGGATGTCGTCCACCACTCCCTTTCCCAGGTGGAGCTGAATGTTTTCCAGTATCTGTTGTTTTAAAAAGGCCGCCTCCTGAGCCCAGGTGGAGCTTGTTGCTGCCATCACGAGGGTGGCCCCCCGGACCTCAATGGGATACAGCTTATCGGAAAGATCGCGACCCACAATACTCGGCCACTGCACGAAGATCTCCTCACTCTTCAACCCGTTTCGAAGCCTGCTGCGCCTGCTCAACACAGAACGCAGCACCTGGCCGAGTCGTGCGGGTTTCCTCCGATCACGGTACAATGGCCCTCACTTCCCCCCCGCCAGTCTGCCAGATCCTTTCACCCGAACCCCCAAGATTGAGATCAGACAGGTCGGTACACGTTATGAAGGTCTGTGCCCCCGATCCGACCAGGCGTGCAAGACGCTGAGCACGCCCTGTATCCAGCTCCGACATGACGTCGTCGAGGAGCAGCAGGGGACGACGGTTGGTCTCCTCCTCCATCCAGGCCACCTCCGCGATCCGCAGTGCGAGCACCACAGAGCGCTGCTGCCCCTGAGAGGCGTAGTAGCGGGCGTCACGGCCGGCTACATACATGAGAAGATCATCGCGGTGTGGGCCGACCACAGTGAAGCCGCGCCCGACCTCCTCCACCCTGGCTTCGCGGAGTTTCTGAAGCAGATGCGTCTCCATTTCTTCCTTTGAGATCGAGGTGCATTTGTCCTGCATGGCCAGGGATGTTTCAGGGAAAAAGCTGCACTGATAGTTCATGGTCAGGTCCTCGCCGGCGCCCGCGACCTCCCTGTAGGTGCTGGCGGCCCCCGCCGCCCACCGCCGCAGCATACTGATCCGGGTGGCGACAATGGCTGCACCGGACCGCGCCAGCTGCAGATCCCAGGGCTCCAGGAGAAGATCCTCCGTTGACCTGGAACTGCCCGATGACCTCAGGTTTCGCAATACATCATTGCGCTGTGAGAGGATCCTGTTGTAGCGAGACAGAGATCTCAGGTAAGAACGATCCACCTGCCCGATCTCCGAGTCGAGGAAGGAACGTCGCCCACCCGGCCCACCTTTGAGCAGCGAAAGATCATCGGGCGAGAAAATGACGGCGTTGACAACGCCGATGACATCGACCAGGCTGCTGTGGCTGACCCCGTCCAGCCGGAATGACCTGCCCCTGGTCCTGTGATAGAGGAACTCCACCGTATGTTTCACCGGGGTGCCGAGCAGCCCTGCCTTTATGTAGAACCCATCCCTACCCCATCTGACCAGCTCTGCGTCCCGGTGAGTCCGCTGCGAACGTCCCGCTGCCAGATAGTAGATGGACTCGAGAAGGTTGGTCTTGCCCGTGGCATTTTCGCCGACCAGAACATTCAGGTGAGGGTCGGGTTCAAACAGGAGATTTTCATAGCTGCGATAGTCCTTCAGATACAGTTTTTGCAGGTGCATAGGTCGGTACCCCGCTAGCTATCCCTGGTCTGTGCAACCACACGGTATGTTCCCGCCCCCGCAACGTCGACCACATCCCCGGGCTGCAATTTTCTGCCGCGTCGCCGCTCAACCTCCCCGTTGACCTGCACCTCGCCCGACTGAATCAACAGCTTCGCCATACCTCCGGTCTGCGCCACCCCAACAATCTTGAGCATCGAATCCAGGCGGAGGGCCTGGGAAAAATCAAGGTCGATTTCCTGCACCTGTCCCTCACGATCCCGATGGTAGATGCCGAATCCCTCCACCCCTATGACTTTGTCTTCATGGGCAAAACTATGTAGGAGTACTTCTCCTCGCCCTGGCCCTGCAGGAGAGCCGCTCCCTCGAAGTCCGTGAAATCCAACACGATGTTGTCGGAGTTCATGTAGCGGACACCCTCCAGAAGATAGCGCGATTGAAAGAGGATGTCCAGGTCATCTCCCTCCACCGCACCCTCGATCTCGTCATAGGCCTCGCCCAGCTCAGCGGAACTGGCCTTGAAAACGAGGCGATCCTGCATGACGTGCAGCCGGACCGGGCGAATGCCCCGATGTTCCTCCGAGAGAAGGGCCGCCCTCTCGCAGGCGCCGGTGAATTCTCCGCGATCCACGATTGCGCGGGTCGTATACCCTCCAGGGGACATGACCATGGCAAGAACGTCCGGGTACTGGCCCTCCAGTACTACCGTCGACAGGTTGATCCCGCTTTCGGTTTCAAAGAAGATATGGTTCTCTGACAGCGAGATCCTCACACTGGCCTGGGAATCGAGAGGATCAATGACCCGCAAAAGATCTGTCACACTGGATCGCGGCAGAACTACCTCCATATCATCGGGCACACCCGAAAGAGATGTCTCCCATACTGCCACGCGAAAACCGTCGGTCCCAGTGGTCTGAAGGCTGCCGTCCTCAAAACGGACGCGCACTCCACATATCACCGGCATGGCTTCATCTCCGCTGCCGGCACTGAAACCCGTCTTTCCCAGGGCATCCTTCAGTATTCCGGCGGGCATGGAAAAGCTGGTTCCTTCATCGGCAGTGGGCAGAGAGGGAAACTGATCCGGAGGATATCCATTGAGCACAAACTCCGATGATCTCCACGTTATTATGGCCTGGTGCCGGTCCTCAGGTGCGATGATCTCTATGTTGCCCCCCGGAATCCTGTTTACTATCTCCACCAGCTCTCTTCCTGGCAGGACCAGAGCCCCGGGAAGATCAACCTCAGCGGCAACCGTGCACTCTATGCTGAGCTGGAGGTCCGTGGCAGAGAAATGCAGGATCCCCTCCTGTGCAGTGACCAGAATACCCGTGAGTATGGGATGGGTCGTTCCCTGAGAAATGGCACGGTAGACATTCTGAAGAGCAAAAGAGAGCGTTTGCTGCTCTATCGATGTTTTCATGGGCCATCGTCCCTTCTGTTCTCTTTGATTGCTGGTTGAGGGGTCACCTATAAGATATTATGACTGATTATTAATATATTTAGTAGTCATAGTAGTAGTGGTGTTGATTATGTGCAAAAGCGCAGTTTGCACCCGCACAGCGGGGGCAGCAGCCTGTTGGGAATCTGTGAAGTCCGTCCCGTGCTTATCAACACTGTCAACACCGTCCCCGCTTTGGTGACACTTATCCACCTGTTATCAACGCGTTGTGCCCATGTAGTCCACAGGCTGTGAATCAGCGCTCACTCTGAATTTGTCGTTTCAGGTCGTCGGTGATCGACTTGAGTTGTGGGTCCCCGCTGATCTTATCCTTGATCTTATTGCAGGCATGAATGACCGTGCTGTGGTCCCTTCCCCCGAACTCGCGTCCTATCTGTGGCAGCGACGCATCGGTGAGCTCGCGGGCCAGGTACATGGCGATCTGGCGCGGAAAGACCACGGCCTGCGTCCGGCGTTTGCCCTTCATTTCCGGGAGTGTTATGTCGTAGCGGCTGGCAACTGCATCCTGGATCTTCCGCACGGTGACCGGTTCAACGGCCTGTTTCGGGATGAGGTCGCGAAGGGCCTGCTCGGCCAGGTTCATATCGATGACCTGCTGATGCAATGAAGAGAAGGCAACCAACCGGATCAGGGCTCCTTCGAGCTCGCGGATGTTGGAGGTTATGTTCTCGGCGATGTACCGCAGGACGGAATCGGGTGCATGCAGGTGTTCGGCAGCGGCCTTTTTGCGCAGGATCGCGATCCGGGTTTCCAGGTCGGGGGGTTGAATATCGGATATGAGGCCCCATTCAAAACGGGAGCGCAACCTCTCCTCCAGGGTGGGTATCTCCTTGGGTGGACGGTCGCTGGAAATGACGATCTGCCGGTTTGCCTCGTGTAGGGTGTTGAAGGTGTGGAAAAACTCCTCCTGCGTCCTCTCCTTCCCCGCGAGGAACTGGATGTCGTCGATGAGCAGGACGCCGACCGTGCGGTAACGGTTGCGGAAGCTGACGGTTTCGGTGTCACGGATGGAGTTTATGAGTTCGTTGGCGAAACGTTCCGATGAGACGTAGACCACATTGTGCGAGGGTAAGTGGCGAAGCACGCTGTGAGCCACGGCCTGCATGAGGTGTGTCTTGCCGAGGCCCACCCCGCCGTAGATGAAGAGAGGGTTGTAGGCGCGCGCTGGAGACTCTGCAACGGCCAGGGAGGCTGCGTGGGCGAGGCGGTTGCTGTTGCCGACCACGAAATTGGAAAAGGTGTACCGGGGATTGAGCGAGGATCCAGTCATGACAGGTTTGCCGGAGGAGCTGTCTGAATCGTCGCCCGATCTGGTCGTAGGAGTGGGAGGTGCCCCCTGGAGCGGTGCGGCTTCATCGCCATCCTCGGACGCCACCACCAGGTGCAGTGACAGATCGTCTCCCACCACCTCAGATAGGGCCTCCTGCAGGGCCTTTGCATAGTTCTCCTGTACCCAGTGCTTGGCGAACTCGTGGGGTACCCCGACCACGAAACTGTTGTGATGCTGATCCAGCTCCAGAGGGCGAGACGTTCGCAGCCAGGTCTCGAAGCTGGGCCGCAGGATGTTCTGGCGCACACGATCAAGCGTTTCGTTCCACACTTCATCCAGTTTGAGCGGCATTTCGAAATTCCTCCATATGTTCAGACTTACTCATTGTGAGATGAGCGGATTGTGGCATAAGCGTCGCACCCTCTTTCGCAAAGCAGCGAGACCTGAGACAAAAAGATGTCAGGGGTAGCTTCCATCTTATTCGTTTGCTCGATGATCACACAACCGCAGGTAATGGCGAAACAGAGACCGATATCATCAACTGAGGGACTGGGAGACGATCATAATGCATTCTCTCTGTCTCAATCCCATCCACAGGAGGAGGCAGTTCTGCTGAGTTATCCACAGCGCCTGTGGATAACTGGGATATGGGTTGTGGATATTACTCAAAGGTGCTGCGTTTTCCCTATGTAATGCGTCCAGACTCTGACCCCGTCGAGCATCATGCCTTAACTGACCCGACTTAATACTGTATTCTTGACGGGAGGGAGGTTTCCTTTCGAAGTCTCGTCCGAATTTGTCGCAGGGATTGATTTTCTGCTGATGCCCCACTCGTCAGGTGCAGTTCGCGATATCTATCCTCTGGTGGTGTGACCCGGCAGTCAGGGCAGCATCCTGGGGCTGCGGCGTGAGGGTTACAGTGGCAGTGTGCCTCATTTCAATGTTAGAATATGAGTTGGCGCTTCTGGAGAAGGGAGGTTGCAGGAGATGGTGAAACGCACGTATAATCCCAGCCGCAAGAAGACGGCGAGGAGACACGGATTCAGAAAGAGAATGCGAACAAAGGCGGGCCGACGGATCCTGAAGCGACGGCGACGAAAGGGTCGGAAGCGCCTGTCCAAGTGACAGATACCGGGTCGTCCGGAACAGGGGGGCCGCCGATTATGGAGGCGGAGCGGCTGAGGGGGTCGACATTTTCCCGGGTTTTTGATGAGGGATGCTCTACTGTCGGGCGTTTCATGATCCTGCACTACCGAAGGAGAGAGTCTGGGGGGCTGAGGATCGGCTTTGCCGCTGGCAAGAAGCTGGGTGGTGCGGTGGTGCGTAACCGCATGCGGCGCCGGTTGCGCGAGGTAGTGAGGAGCCTGCCGCCGGCCTGTATTGAGGCGGATGTGGTGCTGGTGGCGCGTAAGCAGGCCGGGTCGGTGCCCTTTTCGCAGCTCAGGGAAGAGGCCGTCACATTGCTCAGCCGCTCCGGGCTGCTGCGTCAGGCCGGGGAAGGGTTTGACGGGACAGGTGTAGAAAGAATGAACGACACGAAAGGATCAGATACCTAGTGCGACGGATCATCGTGGGGGCCCTGAGGCTATACCAGCGCTATATTTCGCCCCTGACGGCAGGACCCTGCCGTTTCCGTCCCACCTGTTCCGAGTATGCGGTACAGGCAGTTGAACGTCACGGTGTGTTCCGCGGGGGATATTTGATCATACGAAGGATCCTCCGGTGCCATCCACTGGGATCTTGCGGTTATGACCCGGTTCCCTGATGGCTTATCTTGATTATGCTCGATGCGCAGGGTCACATTAAGTCAAAGGATCAGAGGGGTTGCACTGGGTCGATTGTTGCGGCCTCACCGGGAGGCGAGGATTGAGGGACTGTGGCAGGATTGTGGCAGGCTCTAGTAGGTCTGGTAGGCGAGGGCATCGAGTTCTTCGGCCAGCTCGCGGGCAACTACGGCTGGGGTATCATTATCCTGACATTGGTGGTGCGGCTGTTTATGGTGCCGCTGACAGTGTCGCAGAATCGGGCTACGCACGCGATGCGCCGGCTGAATCCGGAGCTTGAGAAGCTGAAGACCAAGTACAAAAATGATTCGCAGAAGCTCAACGAGGAGACCATGAAGCTGTGGAAGGAGCACGGTGTCAATCCAGTTGCGGGCTGCTTGCCCATGCTGGTACAGATGCCGGTGATCTTCGCCATATTTTCAGCGCTGCGGGCCTTCGAGTTTGCCGCGGACGCAGGTTTCATGTGGCTGCCCAACCTTGCGCAACCGGACCCGCTGTACATCCTTCCGGTTCTGGCGGCGATCAGCACATATGTTCAGACCAAGATCAGCACGGCTGAGGCCGAAGGTGCCGGGGGTAGCCAGGCTGTCATGATGTATGCGATGCCGCTTTTCATAGGCTATATCAGCATGCAGTTCCCTGCGGGACTGGCCCTGTACTGGACGGTCACCAATATCTTCGGAGTGGGGCAGCAGTACGTGGTGAACGGGCTGATCGCAGCCGATAATGAGGGGCAGGAGGAGGGGGAATCGGGCTGATATGACCAGCAGTATAACCAGGCACGGCCGGGATGTCGATGAGGCGGTTGCCAATGCGCTCTCAGAACTCGGAGTATCTCGAGACGAGGTCCAGGTCGAGGTCATAGAGGAGGGCTCCAGGGGGATCCTCGGCATCATCGGTCAGCGGGAGGCCCGGGTCCGCGTTACGGTTGACCGGGACAAGGCCCGGTTTGTCCAGGAGTTTGCCCGGGAGCTGATCAACCACATCAACGCTGACACCGAGGTGACGGTGAGCGAGACGGACCAGCTGATAGTCTGTGAAGTTGAGGGCGATGACCTGGGCCTGATCATCGGACGGCACGGCGCGACCCTGAACGCCATGCAGTACCTGTTGAATGTGGCGGCATCACGGGGATCGTCGGATCGCCGGCCGGTCATGCTTGATGCCGGAGACTATCGACAGCGCCGAAGGAGAAACCTGACGCAGGTGGCGGAGAGGATGGCATCGAGGGCCGTGAAGACAGGGCGGTCGGTGCGCATGGAACCTCATCCCCCCCACGAGCGCAAGATAGTTCATGTCTCACTCCAGAGCAATCCCCAGGTCACCACGGAGAGCGAGGGGCAGGACCCCCATCGATACGTGGTGATCACCCCGCTTTCATAGATGGACGGTTCGTGCGTTGCGGTTGATGGTCGACCGGGATCATCTGGCGCCTCACAGAGTCAGATCCGAGGAGGGTGCATGGATGTGAGGGGAAGGCCACGGGATCCAGGGCAGCGCGACGTCGTCGATACCATTTCTGCAGTGGCCACACCGCCCGGTGTGGGCGGCATCGCCATCGTGCGCATCAGCGGGCCGGGTGCGATGCGCGCAGCCGAACGCGTCTTCCGGCAGGGCATGAATGCTGTCCCGGTGCCGGATCTTCCCTCCCATACAGTCCATTACGGCTACGTGGTGCATCCCGAGGACGGCAGCAGGGCGGATGAGGTCCTGCTGCTGCTGATGAAGGCACCGCGAAGCTTTACGGGTGAGGACGTGGTGGAGCTTCACTGCCACGGCGGGCCGGTGCCCGTTGGGGCTGTGCTCAGGGCCGTACTGGCGGCCGGATCGCGCATGGCAGAGGCGGGCGAGTTCACGCGGCGGGCCTTTTTGAACGGCAGGCTGGATCTGTCCCAGGCCGAGGCCGTGGCCGATGTCATCGCGGCCCGCTCCAGGGCGGGCGCCCGGCTGGCGCTGCGGCAGCTGGAAGGAGGACTGGGTGACAGGATCCGGCAGTTGAGGTCCTCTCTTGTTGACCTCATGGCTCACCTGGAGGTGGTGTTGGATTACCCGGAACTCGACATCGAGGAGAAAGATCTGCAGGACGCCCGCGCCCAGCTCGAGAGCACCGAGGGGCAGATCGCGGATCTTGCGGCGACGGCCGCCGCCTTCCGCCCCTATCGCGAGGGCGTGCGGACCGTGATCCTGGGTCGGCCCAACGTGGGCAAGTCCTCGCTGCTTAACGCACTGCTGCAGCGCGAGAGGGCCATCGTGACGGAGCTTCCCGGCACGACGAGGGACGTTCTGGAGGAGATGGTGGTGGTGAGGGGAATACCGCTGTTGTTGACTGACACCGCCGGTGTGCGTCGGGGTTTGGATCGCGCTGAAGAGCTGGGTGTCTTGCGGGCGCGGGAGGCGGCCAGGGAGGCGGAGCTGATCCTTGCCATCTTCGATGACAGCGAGGAGCTGACGGAGGATGACTGCCGGGTGATCGACCAGCTGCACGCGATTGAAGAGGCGGGGGTCATCGCGGTGGTGAACAAGATCGATCTTCTGGTCGGGGCGGTTGGAGATGGCGAGCTGCAAAAGCGGATGGGCCAGGAGACGCCCGTCGTCCGCATATCCGCCAGGACCAGGGAGGGCCTTGAGACTCTGGAGGCGATGATATTCGACCGCGTGGTCGGCCGGGAGGGGCCGGCCTCAGACTGGGAGGGCGCTGTGGTCAGCAGTGCCCGGCACGAGGAGGCCCTGCGGCAGGCGCGAGGGGCCATTCTGGATGCTCTGGCCGGGCTGGAGGGCTCGATGCCGGTAGATCTGGTGAGCATTGATCTCAGGGAAGGTCTGGAGGCCCTGGGCAGGATCACCGGCGAGACCGCCGGGGAGGATCTTCTGGATCGGATTTTCAGCCAGTTCTGCGTGGGCAAGTGAGGCGATGACATTTCTGGCCGAAAAGGGGTGCAGACATGCCGGAGCCGGTGCGGTGGTTTTTCAACACCCTGTCTGTGGTGTGGGAGCTGGTGTTGATTCTCGCGCCCGCGCTGATCATCTGGCTCGCATACAGGCTCTTACAGCTGGAGAGGCGGGTCAGGGAAATGGAGAGGTCGGATGAATGAGCTACGCGGTCGGGTTGGAGGCTGGATCGGTGCATCACGGCGGTGATTACGACATCATTGTGGTGGGCGGCGGTCACGCCGGGGCGGAGGCGGCCCTGGCGGCGGCCCGCCTGGGAAAGGCGACCCTGCTGCTCACCCTCAACGTGGACAGCATATGTTCCATGCCGTGCAATCCAGCTGTTGGCGGTCCGGCCAAGGCGCAGCTGGTCAGGGAGATCGACGCCCTGGGGGGAGAGATGGCAGGGGCCATCGATGACTGCTACCTGCAGATCAGAACCCTGAACACGGGAAAGGGGCCGGCTGTCAGGGCGCTGAGGGCCCAGGCAGACAAGGCCCGTTACGCCGAGAGGATGCGTCGTGCCCTGATGCTGCAGTCGGGGCTGCGGGTCAAACAGGCAGCGGTGGACAGCATTTGCTCTACCGGTGCGGCGGTCTCGGGTGTCACCACGCGGACCGGGATCGCATACGGCGCCCGGGCGGTGATCCTGACCACGGGTGTTTACCTCAACGGCCGGGTTGTCACCGGCGGCCATGCCTACGACTCGGGGCCCAACGGCCTGATGCCGGCCCGGGAGCTGTCCTGCGACCTGCTGCGGCACAAACTGACCCTGGGTCGTTTCAAGACGGGAACACCGCCGAGGGTCGACCGGGGTACGGTGGACTTCGGAGCAATGCAGCGCCAGGACGGTGACTGTAGCCCCCGGGCCTTTTCATACATGGCATCGGTCAACGACCCGCTGCCCACGGGCAGTGCAGAGGATGACCCCCGGGAGCAGCTCCCCTGCTGGCTCACCCACACCACCGAAAAGACCCACGCCATCATCCGGGACAACATCGGACGCTCACCGCTCTTCGACGGCACCATAGAGTCGATCGGGCCCCGCTACTGCCCCTCGGTGGAGGACAAGGTCATGCGATTTCCTGACCGGACCTCGCATCCGGTGTTTCTGGAGCCCGAGGGTTGGCAGAACGAGGAGATGTATGTCCTGGGCCTCTCCACCAGCATGCCCGAGGATGTGCAGATGGCCATGTTGAAGGCGATCCCCGGCCTGCAGCGGGCAGAGATCGTGCGGCCCGGATATGCGATCGAATATGATTGCGTCGATCCCCGCGAGCTGAGACCCTCCCTGCAGAGCAAGAAACTGCGGGGCCTGTTCTGCGCCGGACAGGTCAACGGCACATCGGGCTATGAGGAGGCGGCTGCCCAGGGGCTGATGGCGGGGGTAAACGCGGTGCGCTGGCTGCAGGGGAAGGATCCAGTGATCCTCGAGCGCTCCCGGGCGTACATTGGGGTCATGATTGACGATCTGGTCACCTCCGGGGTGGAGGAACCCTACAGGATGCTGACCTCCCGGGCGGAATACCGGTTGATTCTCAGGCAGGATAATGCAGATTTTCGTCTCACCGCTCTCGGGCGGGAGCTGGGCCTGGCCTCGCAGGGCAGATATGAGCGAATGCAGCTGAGGCGGAAGCTGGTCGAGGAGGAGATCGAGCGACTCCGCAGTACCCGCGTCAGAGGCGATGGCGAGGTCAACCGGTGGCTTCAGTCCCACGGGACCCGCTGCCTGCACGATGCGGCCAGCCTGGCCGAGTTACTGCGTCGGCCCCAGATCCGGTACGGTGATCTGGCCGAGATCGACGACAGCTGGCCGGGGCTGGCTCCTGTGGTCTGTGAAGCGGTGGAGATTGCACTGAAGTACGAGGGGTACATCGAGAAACAGAACAGGCAGATCGAGCGATTTAGACGATCGGAGTCCAGGGCGATCCCGAGGGGCATCTCCTACGATGAGGTCAGGGGTCTGTCCCGTGAGGCAAAGGAGAAGCTGCAGAAGGTGCGCCCGCGATCTCTGGGTCAGGCAATGCGGATCCCCGGGGTGACGCCGGCCGACATATCGGTGCTGATGGTCTGGATCGGACGCGATGCGTGAAGGGAGGAGGGCGAGGTGGATGAAGCCCGGCTCCAGGCGAGGCTGCTCTCTTTGGGCATCGGCCTCACGCCCGCTCAGATTCGAAGTCTTGTCGTGCACCTGCGGCAAATCAGGCTGTGGAACGAGAGACTGAACCTGGTCGCCGATGCAGAGGCTGCAGAGGTGGTGCGGCGTCACCTGATGGACTCGCTGCTGGGCCTTCGCTCTCTGCCGGCCGCCCGGGGCTCGCAGCGATTGCGAGTCGTTGATGTGGGAAGCGGTGGCGGATTTCCCGGCCTGGTTGCAGCCGCGGTGCGCCCCGGATGGGAGGTCACTCTCCTCGACAGCTCGTCGAAAAAGGCCGGGTTTCTTCTGGGCGCTGCAGAGGCCATGGGGTTGAGCAACGTCAGGGTGGTCAGGGCGCGGGCTGAGGAGATGGGGCGGGGTCTCTTCGCCGGGGAACCGGCTTTCGACGTCTGCCTGAGCCGCGCGGTGGCCCCCGTTAAGAGGCTGGCACGACTCTGTTCCCCCCTGCTGGCGACGGGAGGTATCTGCGGCTGGTGGAAGGGGCCTGGAGCTGTCCGGGAGATGCAACAGGGATCGGATTCGGTCAGGACAGCCCGGCTGAGGGTTGTTAGACGGTATCTCTACTGGCTTCCGGGAGAGGACATTTCCCGGGCAATACTGGTCTTGAGGCGGTTGGGTGCGATCAGCTGCGGATTGCAGGAGTAGGTCCCGGCCCACCCGGGTGGGCCGGAGCGAGCCAGAGGAGAGAAGGGATCACTGAGCGATCCGAAGAAGGGCGGTGGAGTGTGAGATTCGATCAGCGTTTGCGTAGTCAGCACAACGACCGGTTATTTGAGGCGATGAGGACGCTGAACACCGTCGAGGAATACTACCGGTTTTTCGAGGACCTCTGCACGGTGACTGAGGTCAGGACCATGGCCCAGAGGTTCAGGGCCGCACAGATGCTCCATGGTGGCGCCAAGTATGAGGAGGTGGTCGAGGAGACGGGCATGAGTTCGGCCACCATAAGCAGGATCAAGCGATTCCTCAACTACGGGGCCGATGGCTACAATATGGCGATTGAGCGGTTGAGGGCGCAGGAGGATGAAGATCCCCCTCCTGCCCGCACCAGGTTTGAATGAAGCGCCGCACAGCTTCGGGTCTCCCACCTCACCCCATCCTCATGCGGCGTTCGCCCCGGCGCCCATCGAGCCGGCGCTGTTGACACCTGTTGCCCGGTTGACAGGTGGACAGTAACGTGTTATCTTGCCCTTATGCTTTAGCTCAGTAACATAGTAAAGAGACAAAGCAAAGGCGAGGGAGGGTCTCATGGAGGATCACTATGCCACGGTCAGAGGACGGGTGGAGGGGCTGCGGCGGATAGAGGAGAGCATGCGCGAGATATTTTGCGGGTGGGCCTATGACGAGGTGAGCACACCCATCCTTGTGGACTATGAGGTGCTGAAACGGGGAAACGGAACCCCGGCGGACACCATATACAAGTTGATTGGCGAGGAGGGTGAGGTTCTTGCCCTCAGGGCCGATATGACGGCGCCCCTTGCACAGCTGGCGGCGAGTGAGTGGGAGAGGGTTCCCCGGCCGCTGCGGCTGTCCTACGTCAGCAGTGTCTTCCGGCGCGGTGGGGGCGAGTTTGGGGCGCGCGAGTTGGTGCAGGCCGGGGTGGAGCTGATCGGCCTGGCCGAGCCCGAGGCCGATGCGGAGGTGATAGCCCTGGCGTGTGAGGTCCTGCGGCGAAGTGGGCTTGATCAGTTCCAGATCAGCCTGGGTCACAACGGCCTTCTCAGGGAGCTGTTGGCCGGGTTGGAGCTCGGGGAGGTGGATCGGGCCGCCCTGCGAGATGCCCTGATCCGGAGGGACTTCGTGGTGGCCAGACGGATACTGGGATCGGGGGGTGGAGATAGAGGTTCCCTGATCGAGGCCTTTTCGCCCTTCGGGTCGGAGCGGAGCCTCGAGGTGCTGGCCTCAATGGGCATCGAGCTGCCGGGACTGCAGAGGCTGCGAGAGGTGGTGCAGGTGCTCGGGGCATACGGCGAGGGCTCTCATCTCAGGTTGGATGTATCGCTGGCGAGGGGCTTCAACTACTACACGGGAGTGGTTTTCGAGATATACTGTCCGTCCAGCGGATTGATGCTGGGTGGGGGCGGGCGGTACGATGGGTTGACGGGCGCCTTCGGTGCTCCCGAGGCGGCGACCGGATTTGCCCTTGACCTGGACCGCGTCCTGTCGTCGTTGCCGCGGCGGTCCCGGGGGAGGGCAGATCGCAAGTGGCTGGTGATCGGTACCCGGGGCAGGCGGGAGGAAATCCTGGCATGTGCTCGCAGGCTGAGACGGTCGGGCCACAGGGCTGCGGTGCACTGGATGAGGGTGGAGCGGGAGGACGGCGTAGAGGACGTGGCTGAGAACATGGGCTTCTCTGGGGTCGCACTGCTCCGCCGGGACGGTGAGCTGGAGTTCCGCCGGGTGTCCGAGGAGAGGGTGAAGAGCTCTTGAAGGATGTCAGTCCGGAAGGGGCGGCCGGCCTTTTGACCGTTGCGCTGCCCAAGGGGCGTCTGTTCCGCCCCTCGGTTGAGTTTTTGGGGACAATCGGGGCGGGCTCCTGTGCCCTGGATCATCTGGACAGGAGCCTCTCCATAGAGGATCTGCAGACGGGCTTTCGCTATCTACTTGTCCGCCCCTCGGATGTCGTCACCTATGTGGCGGAGGGTGCCGCCGATCTGGGCATCGTGGGCAAGGACGTACTGCTTGAGGAGGAGAGAGCAGTCTATGAGATGGTGGACCTGGGTTTTGGTGAGTGCCATCTGGCCGTTGCGGCGCCGAGGGATGCCGTCGCCGGGTGTTCTGAGGCCAGAACCTTCTACCGGACCCGGGGGGCAAACCTTCGGGTGGCGACGAAATATCCTCAATTCTCCACCCGGTACTTCGCCAGGTGCGGTATCCGGGCGAGGGTGATTGAACTTCGCGGCAGTGTTGAGCTGGCCCCCCTGGTGGGGCTTGCCGACGCAATTGTGGATCTTGTATCTTCGGGTCAGACGCTTCGAGCAAACGGGTTGGTCGAGCTGGAGCACCTGGCCGATATCACGGCGAGGCTGGTGGCAAACCCCGTCAGCATGAAGGTCAGGCCCCAGGTGGAGGCGCTGCTCGGACCCCTTGCACAGTAGCGGGGGGCAGGAGGGGGTGGTCATCGATGTTGAGAGTTTTCCCGGCGAGGGAGTTTGAGGATCGCTTCATCAATTCGCTGCGGGCCCAGCCGTGGGATCTAAACCTGGAGGAGCGGGTGCGGGAGATCCTGCAGGGGGTCAGGGATGCAGGAGACGCGGCTGTCATTGCGTATGTGCAGATGTTCGACTCCGTGGAGCTGGAGGCCGCGGATCTTCGCGTCTCGCCCGGTGACATCGAACGGAGTGGGCAGGAGGCGGCGAGCGACCTGTCCGATGCGATTGACCTGGCCATAGCCAACCTCAGGGAGTTCCATCGCGAGGAAGTGCCGCGCAACTGGTGGCGGGTCCGTGAGGATGGGACCTTTTTTGGGCAGATGGTTCAGCCCCTGGAGCGGGTTGGCCTTTACGTCCCGGGAGGCAGGGCGGCGTATCCGTCGTCCCTGCTGATGGGTGCTGTGCCGGCACAGATCGCCGGTGTGAAGGAAATTGTGATCTGCACTCCGCCGGGCCCCGATGGAGAGGTCGCCCCCTCGGTTCTGGCCGCTGCCGGCCGTCTGGGCATCAATCGGGTATACCGCATCGGGGGTGCCCAGGCCGTGGCAGCCATGGCCTTCGGGACGGAGACCGTGCCGGCGGTTGACATGATAGCCGGTCCCGGCAACCGGTATGTCACGGCGGCAAAGAGGCTCGTCTACGGTACGGTTCAGATCGACTCCCTGGCCGGCCCATCGGAGCTGGCCGTGATCTGCGATGATGCGGCCCATGCGGTGACGGTGGCGGCTGATCTTCTGGCCCAGGCCGAGCACGACCCCGATTCGCGGGTCTTTCTTCTCACGGCCGACGTCGCTGTCGTCGAGGCAGTCTCTGATGAGCTGCAGCGGCAGCTTCCCCGGATCGAGCGATCGGAAATAGCCAGGCAGGCCCTGCAGGGGACGTCCGGGGCGGTCGTGGCGGCAGAGGAGACACTCTGGGCACTGGTCAATGGGCTGGCCCCGGAGCATCTCAGCCTGCGCATTGCCGATCCTTTAGGCGCCCTCAGCCGTGTCCGCAACGCCGGAGCCGTGGTGCTGGGGGATCACTCGCCGGTCTCCTTTGCTGACTACACGGCGGGCCCCAACCACATACTCCCCACGGGGGGTACGGCCCGCTTCGCCTCCCCGCTGGGCGTTGAGTCCTTCATGAAACGGTCAAATGTTCTGCATGTGTCCCGGGAGGGGTTCCGGACCCTGGCTGGCGCCACCGGGATTCTGGCGCGGACAGAGGGACTTGGGGCCCACGCTCGGGCCGTCGAGGTGAGGGGAGAGAGCCGGTGCCGGACGCAACAACAGTGAGGCTTCACTTCAATGAAAATCCCTACGGAGTCGTACCCCAGGTGCGGAGCAGGATACTGAAGGAGCTGCAGAGGCTGGACCTGGGCCGCTATCCCGACGGTGAGGCCCGGAGGCTTCGCTGTGCCCTGGGGCACTATGTGGGGGTGGATCCAGGGCGAATCGTGGTGGGCAATGGTTCTGACGAGCTCCTGCACCTGATACTGCTGTCCTTCCTGCCCGACCTGGAACGGGTGGTGATTCCCACTCCCACCTTTGGGATGTACCAGAAGGAGGCGGAAGCTGCCGGGCTGGAGGTGGTCAGGGTGCCCCTGAGGGATGATTTTGATCTCGACGTTCCGGCCATCCTGCGCGAGGTGTCCAGGGCTCCGGCGGCGGTGTTTCTCTGTGCTCCGAACAACCCGACGGGCAACTACTTCTCCGACGAGGGCGTCCTGGCGATCTGGGGATCCCCTGCCCGCGTGATCGTGATGGATGAGGCCTACTACGAATTCGGGGGAAGATCCCACCTTGGGGCAACAGCGGAGGATCCCAGGATCGTGGTGACCCGGACTCTGTCCAAGGCCTTTGGGCTGGCCGGTATGCGGGTGGGCTACCTGATTGCGCACCCGGAGACGGCCTCGAGGCTGCACAGGTGCCGCCAGCCGTACAACACCACCGCTGCCTCCCAGGTGGCTGCACGGGTGGTCGTCGATCACGCCGAGGTCCAGCTGAGGACCGTGGACGAGTTGGTGCGGTGGCGCCAGTGGTTGATCCGGCATCTGGGGGAGATCGAGGGCCTGGTACCCGTCCCCGGCGAGGGAAATTTCTTTCTGGTTCGGGTTGAGGAGTGTGCCTTTGGCATGGATGCAGGCCAGCTGTGCCGCAGGCTGGAGGAAGAGGGCATCATGGTCCGGTATTTTGCGGACGAGCCCCGACTGGCCAGTCACCTGCGGGTGTCGGTGGGGTCTCCCGGTGAGTGTCGGCTGCTCGTGGACTGCGTCGCCCGTTGGGCGGGAAGGAGAGATTGAGTGGACAGGGCAGGAGATTGTGAGAGGTGTACAGGCGAGACCGCGATCCGCGTTCGGGTTGGGTTGGACAGAGAGCGAGGCGTATCAAGTCAGACGGGAGTTGCATTTCTTGATCACATGCTGACCGCGATGGCCTTTCACGGCGGATTCGAGCTCGAGGTTCAGGGACGGGGAGATCTGGAGGTCGATGCCCATCACCTGGTCGAGGATGTCGGGATCTGCCTGGGGACAGCCCTGGCCCGGGCCCTGGGGGCGGTGGAGGGCATAGAGCGCTTTGGACACGCGTTGGTCCCCATGGACGAAGCCCTGGTCACGGCGGTCGTGGACGTCAGCGGAAGACCCTTTCTCAGCTACGACCTGAACCCTCGAGAGCGACAGTTTGGTGCCTTCCACACGGATCTTCTGCAGGAGTTCTTCCGTGCCTTCGCGGTCAATGCCAGGATTACGCTCCACCTGCGGCAGGAGGCGGGGGCGAATGCTCATCATGTGGCCGAGGCCGCATTCAAGGCAGTGGGCAGGGCGTTGCGATCTGCCGTCGCTCGCACCGGCAAAGAGGAGATTCCCTCCACCAAAGGGAGAGTCCAGGGATGATCGTGGTCGTCGATTACGGGCGCAACAACGTGCGCAGTGTGCACCGTGCCCTTACGTGCGTGGGGGCCCATGCCGAGATCAGTGCTGACCCTCAGAGAGTGCGGACAGCATCGGGATTAGTTTTGCCAGGGGTAGGATCATTTGCCAGTGGAATGCAGGCCCTGCGGGAAAGCGGTCTGGCATGTGCGATCAGGGAGGGGGTGGGGAGAGGGGTGCCGCTGTTGGGTATATGCCTGGGAATGCAGATGCTGTTCGAGAGCAGTGAGGAGAGTGGTCTTGCGGGGCAGCAGGGCGACTCCGAGGGCTTCTCCCTGCTGCAGGGACGGATCAGGCGGTTTGACGGGGGTCAGAAGGTGCCGCATGTCGGGTGGAATGAGGTGCGCAGCGCGGGCGAGGGCGAGCTGCTGGTGGGCCGGCTGGACGGCTCGTACATGTACTTCACGCACTCGTACTACCTGCCGCTGACCGGGAGCTCCGGCGTCGTTGGGATGACCGATTATGGTGTCGGTTTTGTGAGTGTTGTGCGGAGGGGGAATGTGATCGGTACCCAGTTCCACCCGGAAAAGAGTGGGGCCCAGGGGCTGGAACTGATCGGCAGACTCGTACGGATCATGGGGAGTGGGACGATGTGAATCTGTATCCGGCGGTAGACATCCGCAGGGGAAGGTGCGTTCGTCTTTTTCGGGGCGAGTTTGACCGGGAGACGGTGTTTTCGGACGATCCTGTCGCGGTGGCCCGGCACTGGTGGGAGGCCGGTGCCCGGCTGGTCCATGTGATCGACCTGGATGGGGCGCAGAGGGGACATCAGGGCAATGGCGAGCTGATTGAGGCGATGGCCGCGGAGGGGCTGCCCCTGCAGGTGGGAGGCGGGATCCGCACCTACGAGGGGGCGGCGGGTCTTCTTGAGGCCGGGGTGAGGCGCATCGTCCTCGGAACGGTTGCAGCCTGCGAGCCAGCCCTGTTGGCGCGCCTGGTTGAGGACTTCCGTGAACGGATCGTGGTGGCCGTGGATTGCCGGAGGGGCCGGCTCGCCGTTGAGGGCTGGCAGAGGCAGCTGCCCGTGACGGCGAGGCAGTTCTCGTGTGAGCTCAAGAGAGCGGGCGTTTTACGGGTCCTGGTCACAGACATCGGCCGGGACGGAATGCTGGCGGGTCCCAACCTGGGTCTGGTGAGGACCGTACTGGACGTGGGAATGCGGGTCATTGCCTCCGGGGGCGTCGGCAGTGTTGCGGATCTGGATCGTCTGAGGGAGCTGGCGCTGCAGCACCCTGCCCTGGAGGGAGTCGTTGCCGGGCGCGCCCTGTATGATGGAACAATAGCGGTCGAGGATGTGCTCGGCTATCTGTCGGATGGCCAGGGAGGTGAACCGGATGCTGACAAAGCGGATAATTCCCTGTCTTGATGTGTCCGGGGGGCGCGTGGTGAAGGGAGTCCATTTCGTATCCCTCCGGGACGCCGGAGATCCCGTCGAACTGGGGGCTGCCTATTCAGAGGCGGGAGCGGATGAGCTGGTGTTTCTGGACATATCGGCGACAGTCGAGGGCAGGGCGACCACCCTGGACTGGGTAAGTCGGGTGGCCGATGAGGTCTTCATTCCCCTGACTGTCGGCGGGGGAATCAGGGGTCTCGAGGACATTAGCGGGGTCCTTCGGGCCGGGGCTGACAAGATATCATTGAACTCGGCGGCTGTGGCGGACTCCTCGCTGGTGCGTGAGGCCGCCCGCGAGTTCGGGTCCCAGTGCATCGTGGTCGCCGTCGACGCGCGCCGGACCGCCAGTTCGGAGGGATCCACCTGGGAGGTGTACACGCACGGGGGAAGGCGCGGGACGGGCCTGTGTGCTCTCGAGTGGGCGGAGCGAGTGGCTGATCTTGGCGCCGGCGAACTGTTGGTGACCAGCATGGATGCCGACGGCACAGCGGCGGGCTATGACCTCGAGCTGCTGCGGGCGCTGAGTCAGAGGGTGACGTTACCCCTGATCGCCTCAGGAGGTGCGGGCGGGCCGGAGGACATGTTGGCCGCCTTCGAGGCCGGGGCAGATGCAGCCCTCGCAGCGTCCATTTTCCATTACGGTCGGTGGACGGTGAGGGGGGTCAAGGAACATCTGGCTGAACGTGGGGTGGTGGTCAGGCTGTGAAGAGGGCAGACATCGAGGACCTGCAGTTTGATGAGGCCGGGCTGGTGCCCGTGGTGGTGCAGCGGATCACCGATGGGCGAGTGCTCATGCTGGCCTATGCAAGTCGCCTGGCGGTGGAGTTGACGCTGGAGACTGGATGGGCCCACTTCTACAGCCGCAGTCGGGATGAGCTGTGGAAGAAGGGGGCCAGTTCCGGCAATCTGCAGAGGGTGGGCGAGATCCAGGTTGATTGTGATTCGGACGCGCTTCTCTACATGGTGAAGGGACAGGGGCCAGCCTGTCATACGGGCGAGGATTCCTGTTTTTTTCAGCAGCTGTCCGATGGAGAGGGGTGGAGAGGGCTCGGAGGCGATGGGATCCTCCGGGAGCTGTTTGAAGTGATTGAGGGGCGCAAGGTGTTCGCGCCCGAGGGTTCGTACGTTAAGGGTTTGCTTGAGGGTGAATGGGAACTGCCGCTGCGCAAGATCGGTGAGGAGGCCACGGAGGTGCTTCTTGCAGCGCTGGAGCCGGGACAGCCGGAGCTTCCGTCGGAGATCGCAGATCTGTGGTTTCACTGCCTGGTCCTGCTCGCCCGGTGTGACCGCGACCTCGAGGAGGTGCTGTCTGTACTGCGCTCGCGCCGCAGATGAGAATGCTGCGCGGTGAGATTCTCGGAATGCAGGGAGGAATGGATGCCACCGGTGGGGAATTCGAAGAGTGGGGGGGAGAATTATGATCCGCAACTGGTGGCAGAGGGCTGTCGGCAGTTCGGGTGACGGGGGCGGTTCTGACCTGAGGATCACCGATATTGCGATCGAGCATATAGAGCCCAGCCCCTTTCAGCCGCGAATTCACTTCAATGAGGCCGATTTGCGCGAACTCGCGGAGTCCATCGAGCAGGTCGGGCTCGTTGAGCCGATTGTGGTGCGGAAGGGGGGCAAAGATGGAGCGAGGTATCAGCTGGTCGTCGGTGAACGGCGGCTGCGTGCCTATCGCATGCTGGGGTTCGCCACGATTCCCGCCATTGTCCGTGCCGTCAATGAACAGGAGATGGCTCTTCTTGCCCTCACTGAGAACCTGCAGCGAGAGGACCTGCACTTCATGGAGGAGGCGCTGGCGTTTCGACGGATCATTGAGGAATTTCAGATCACACAGGGCGAACTCG
>PWUC01000200.1 GCA_003562655.1 Clostridia bacterium | reverse complement strand
TCACACGCAGAAGTCCCCCTTCGATGATGTCAGGGTGCGGCAGGCCATCAACTACGCCATTGACCGGCACACGATCATAGAGCAGGTGCTGCACGGAAAGGCCTATCCGGCCATGGGATGGTTTCCTCCCACCAATCCGGCGTACAACCCCAACATCGAGGACCATGCTTACACTTACGATCCTGAACGGGCCCGCGAACTGCTGGCGGAGGCGGGTCTGGCAGATGGGTTCACCGTCACCTGCCTGACCACTGACCACCCGGCCTGGGGACTCCCCGCCCTCGAGGCGGCCATGGGGTACCTCGAGGAGGTAAACATCAGCGTCATCCCGGAGCTTCAGGAGGGAGCAGTGGTCCTCGCACGAGCCTATGAGGGTGACTACGAGATGTACATTCACTCCTTCGGAATCGCTCATCCCCTGGATCTGCGCAGAAGAGCCCATACGGATCTGTGGGGATCCCCGGGGAACACCTTCCGTTACAGCAACGAGGTGGTGGATTCCCTGGTGGATCGGGCGGTGCGGGCCGTGGACAGAGATGAGATGCTGGAGCTGCTGCGGGAGGCCGAGATCATCATTCTCGAGGAGGCCCCCACGTGGTTCTTCAACTACAACAAGGCGGTCATGCTTCACCAGCCCTGGGTGCACGGTCTGGTGAGCAACCCGAGTGATATGGACTATCAGTTCCTGCAAAGAGTCTGGATCAGCGACAGCGATTAGCGACGCTGGGAGCTTCGCGGGCTGAGGGAACGGGCAGTTTCTCTCAGCCCGCCCGAATGGAGGATGTTCCTAATGGGTATGACCGGGTTCATACTCGGCCGCCTGCTCTCGGCCGTACCGATCCTGCTTGCCATATCACTGATCATCTTTGTGCTCATGTTCGTGGTGCCGGGAGACCCCATCACCGCCCTGCTGGATCCGCGGGCGGCGTCGCTCAACCCCGAGATGTTGACGCGAATGCGCGCTCAATGGGGTCTGGACGATCCCATCCACGTGCGATACTTCAAGTTCCTGGGCAACATCATACGGGGGGATCTCGGAAGATCCTACCGCACCAGGCTGCCCGTCACGGAGGAGATCCTGGCCCGCTTTCCTGCCACAGTCCAGCTCGCGATCTATGCCATGATATGGGCAACTGTTGTGGGCATCACCCTGGGGGTCATCTCCGCCGTCAAACAGTATTCGCTCCTGGACACCGGTTCCATGGTGCTGGCCCTTGCGGGCGTCTCCATGCCCGTCTTCTGGCTCGGCCTGATGCTCATGTACGTGGTGGGAGTGCTGTGGCCGATTCTGCCTCCCTCCGGTTACGGGACCTGGAAGCACATGGTGCTGCCCACCATCACCCTGGGGGCAGCGATGACCGGGCTGTTCGCACGCCTGACCAGGTCCTCCATGCTCAGCGTCACCAGGCTCGAGTATATCACCACCGCCAGGGCCAAGGGGCTGTCAGAGAGTGTGGTCATCTACAAGCATGCCCTCAGAAACGCCCTGATGCCGGTGGTCACCATGGCTGGACTCCAGCTGGCGACCCTGATGGGAGGGGCTGTCATCACCGAGAGTGTGTTCGCGATTCCAGGTGTGGGGCGGCTGACCATCGACAGCATCAGCTGGAGAGACATGCCCACCGTCCAGGGATGCGTTCTGTTTCTGGCGGTTGCCTTTGTGGTGGTCAATCTGGCGGTGGATGTCCTCTACGCCTTCATTGACCCGCGGGTGCGCTTCGAATGAACGAAAGGGTGGAGGTGAGCCGCTGACATGGACATCCAACAGATCGGCGGGGTGCAGACACAGGATCAGCAGCAAGAGGTTCTCTCTCCCGGTGCGCTGATGTGGAAACGCTTCCGGCGGAGCCCCTCCGGCATGCTGGGTCTGGTCATCACCATCATCCTGATTCTGGTTGCCATTTTTGCCCCGTGGCTGACCTCTTACGACCCGGTGAAGAACGACCTGCGATCCTCATTGCTGGCACCTTCACTGACCCACCCCCTCGGGGCCGACCAGCTGGGTCGCGACGTGCTGACTCGGGTCCTGTGGGGAAGCCGCATATCCCTGAGTGTGGGACTGGTAGTGCAGTCGGTGGCCCTCACGCTGGGCACGGCCCTTGGACTCATGGCCGGCTACCTGGGCCGGAGGGTGGATGGGGTCATAATGAGCGTAACGAATGCCATGCTGGCTTTCCCCTACCTGCTGTTTGCCATTGCCATCATGTCTGTATTGGGTCCTGGGCTGTACAATGTGTTTCTGGCGCTGGGTATCCTGGCCTGGCCCCGGGTTTGCCGTCTGGTTCGTGGCGAAGTCCTGTCTCTGAAGGAACGGGAGTATGTCGAGGCCGGCAGGGCGGCCGGGTCGGGTCCGGTGCGGATCATGCTGAGGCATCTGCTGCCGAACTGTTTGGACCCGCTCATCGTCTACGGCACCCTGGGCGTGGCCACCGCCATCCTTGCTGAGGCCAGTCTGAGCTTCCTGGGCCTGGGGGCCCAGCCTCCCACTCCCAGCTGGGGTTCCATGATTGGCAGGGGGAGGGACTACATCTTCACCGCCCCCTGGATGATCATCGCTCCGGGAGTGGCCATCTTCATCACGGTCCTCGGACTCAACCTGCTGGGTGACGCGGTGCGGGATGTGCTGGACCCCAGGTTAAAGACATAGTGGGCCCGGGTGTGGCCGTGGGAGCGCCGCCGGGACAGGGGCATCGGGTGGGCGGCGAATGCTGCACCCGGGGGCGGTTGTTCTGAGAGCAGCCCTGCAACCCATGACGACGAAATGTCAATGGGTCTTTCCATCTGGATCGAGAGGTTCTGCGAGCATCATTTTCAACCGCACATGCGTGGTGGGAGACGGGTCCGCCTCCCACCACGCACAAAACACCATGTTTTGCCCAGCGTCTTCACTATTCTGCCAGGGTTGCGTCCCTCAGGGCGCGGGTGTAGAAGTAACCGCAGCGCCCGGGGTAGTTCTGCACCTCGGGTCGGTGGGCGGCGATGGTAATGTAGTACGAGATGTACGTGTATGGTTGCTCTTCGGCCAGGATCCTCTGTATCTCAAAATACTTCTCCTGTCGGACATCCTGGTCGGGGTTGGTCCTGGCCAGCAGGAGCAGCTCATCCACCTGCGCGTTGGCATAAAGATGCCAGTTGTGGCCAGCCGTGCTGTGGAACTGCCGGTACACGCCGCGATCGGGGTCCGTCTGTCCCGACCAACCGAGGGTGGTCATCTCGAAGTCGCTGTCCAGAATGTCCGAGAGGAAGGCTCCCCATTCCTGTTCATAGAGGGCTACCTCGACTCCGATCTCGGCCAGCTGGTGCTGCACGATCTCGCAGAGCTCCCGGGTGACCTCTCCTTCTGAACTCTTCAACTGAAACTCCAGCCCGTCCCCGTAACCGGCCTCGTCGAGTAGCACCTTCGCCTTCTCCGGCTCGTAACCGAACTTACGAACATCCGGGTTGTGTGCCCAGGATGTCGGGATGATGGGCGAATAGGCGACCTCTCTGAACCCGTGATACACGTGATCGACGAGGGCCTCCATGTCTATGCCGTAGGCGACGGCCTGGCGCACGCGGACATCATCGAAGGGAGGCGACTGCTGATGGTAGGTGAAGTAGTTGAAGCCGGTGCCGGGGGTGAAGGTCACGTTGACCTCGGGGTCGTCGTCCAGGCGGTCCACATCCTCCGGAGGCACACCGTCGACGAGGTGGACGCCTCCAGTCTCCAGCTCCACCAGCTTGGTCGTCACTTCTGGAATGGGCCTGAAGGTGATCCTGTCGATGGTGGGCCTGCCGCCAAAATAGTCGTCGAAGGCCTCCAACACGATGTGGTCGTTGGGCACCCATTCCACGAAAACGTAGGGTCCTGCACCGATGGGGTTGCTCGTGAAGAACTCCTCATCTTCTGCCTCTGCCACATGCTTGGGCACGATGCCCGGTGCCAGGTAGTAGAGGAAGGGCGCATTGGGCTCGTCGAGCTTGAACTCCACCGTGTAGTCATCGATGATGTTTATCTCCTGTATGGGCTCGTAGAAGGCGAGGTTGACTCCTCCGAAGTCGGGATCACGCAGGCAGTCGTACGTGAACTTCACGTCTTCGGCTGTCAGCTCCACGCCATCGTGGAACTTGATGCCCTCGTGAAGGTGGAATATATAGGTGGTATCTGTGGGGATCTCGATCTTGCGGGCCACGTAAGGTGTGATCTCCATGGTCTCCATGTCCCAGTCGAGAAGACCGGCGTAGACCAGGTTGCTGATGTTGGCAGAATAGACATCCGTGGCGTGCCTCGGGTCCAGGTTTGTCGCATCAGCGGCGAGCCCCATCCTCAGTTCCATGGGTTCGGCCGGTTCCACGGAAACAGGATCCGGATCGTCTGGATCTTCAACTGCTTCCGGAGCACAGGCCATCACCGCGACCATCACAAGAGCCAATAGAACAACTGACCAAAAGGACTTTCTCTGCAGCAGCATTCTTTTGCCCCCTCATGGCTGCTAGTTGACAATAATTCATCTGTAGTATAACTGTATTCGCCATTTCGACCCGTGTTCCCTTCTTTTTGCGTGCACCTGTGCGTTGACCTCTCAACTCGCGCCCGGTGTGGGACCCACGGTTCGCCTGCGGCCGGGGAAAGAGATGAGCTTTCACTGCCAGTCCAGACGGGCGTCATGTGCTGTCGATTCTTCCGCAGCCAGCGGCGCTCGTAGTCGCCATCTCAGTGGGATTGGACATGGGGGCTGCCGCGACCTTGCGGTGGTGCAGGGGCGACCCCCGGGAATCTTTACCTGAAGCAGAGGATCTGGCACCCCGAAGACGAACTGGAAGGGAGGAGCGAGCAACCCCACGAAGGAGGATACCGCTGTGTCAAACCCCTACGTTGACGAACAGGGCAGGGCCCTGGTGACCGTGACCGGGGTGCAGGATTCCCTGCAGGGAGACCTGAGACGTCTCATTGACGGGCTGGGTGGTCTCAGTCAGCTGCTCGAGCCAGGAGACCGGATACTGCTAAAACCAAACATAAACAGCCACCACCCCTCTCCGGCCGCGGTAGATCCCGAGTTTCTGGCGGCCTTCATCGATGTCCTGAAGGAGGAGGGCTACACCCGCCTGGCAGTGGCCGAATCATCCGGCCGGAACTGGGCGCCCACCGAGCAGGTGGTGCAGAATAAGCCGGGGCTTCTGCCGTCGCTCCAGGAGCGCGACGTGCCCTTTCTGTGCCTCGATGACATGGAATGGGAGGAGGTTGAGACCGGGGGGCAGTTTCTGCCGCGGGTGCATCTTCCGCGCATACTCCGGGAGTATGACCGGCTCATATTTCTGCCAAACCTGAAGACCCACGGCAATGCCGGCTTCACCGCGGCCCTCAAGCTGGCCATGGGGCTCACGCCTCTCAGCGACCGTGAACTGTTCCACCGGACCTCTGTGCCCGCAGCCGTGGCCGATCTGGCGAGGGTTGTCAGGGCCGACATGGTGGTCGTTGATGGCAGAAGGGCCTTCATTGCCGGCGGTCCGACCTTCGGCACCCTCTGTGAGCCCGGGGTCCTCATTGCCTCCGGGGATCCCGTGGCCTGCGACATTGAAGCGGCCCGGGTTCTCATCAAGTGGGGGGCGGGGCCTCACCTGGGAACGTCTGACCCCCTCCAGACAGAGATGATCTTGAGGGCCCGGGATCTGGGAGGGCCTGAATCGGTGGTTATGCGGGTGTAACGGTCCGGGGGCCGTTCCCGGTTGAATGCCAGTCGCGGCTGCCGGTGTCGGAGTGGATGCGCACTTTCTGGTGTGAACCTGGGCCTGGTCGGTCGGGTTGCAGGCGGGAGTCCCGGGGAGTCGAATGCGTGGGGCGTCCCTCCCCACCTGTGCGGGGTGCCGGAGGGTCTTCATCGATTGTGCCATGGTGTTCGGCCGGGATGGTCAATGCCTCTGAGGTGCAGTGACGCGAGGCCGGCGCTGCAGCGCCGGCCTCACCACAGGCTCATCGCTCGATTGCCGCGTCGCTCTGGTGGACCTCCGGCTCTGCCCGGCAGCCGGCGCCCTCCGGCCCGCTCCCTGCCGGGCTGCTGAAAAGGGCCATCAGGTTCATGCCCGGATAATCGGAAGCCAGATCTCTGGCGACCCCGGGCGATATTCCC
>PWUC01000126.1 GCA_003562655.1 Clostridia bacterium | reverse complement strand
GTCCCCGGACCTGAGACAGGCGAGGATCTACGTCTCGGTCTTCGGCGACGAAGAGGAGGAGCAGAGCACCATGGAGGTCCTGGAGGGTGCGCGGGGCTTTGTGCGTTCCGAGATGGGTGACCGGCTGGACCTGAAGTACGTGCCGGACATCCAGTTTATCCTGGACCGGACCATCGAACGGGGTCGGCACATCGACCGGATTCTGAGGGAACTGAGGGAGGATGAGGACCGTGACCACAAATGACTGGCGGGATCTGCAGCTGACGGAGCGGTTGCGCCGCGCAGATTCCGTCCTGATCCCCCTTCACGTCTCCCCCGACGGCGACAGTGTGGGATCGGCCCTGGCGGTGGCCAGGGCCTGCCGGCATCTGGGCAGCAGCGCCACGGTGGTCAGCTCCGACCCGCCGCCGGAGACCTACCGCTTCCTCCCCGGGTGGGAGGACATCCTCCGCCCCGAGGACCTGTCGCCCCCCTTCGATCTCCTACTGCTCCTGGACTGCAGTTCCCTGAGCCGCATCGGGCGGGTGAGGGACATTTTTGACGGCACGGCCCCACCCCTGACCATCACCATCGATCATCACCGCATGGGGAAGCGGATCGGTGACTATATCTGGGCGGATCCGCGGGCCGCCGCCACGGCGGAGATGGTCTTTGACTGGATGACAGGTGATGGCCTGCCCATCGGGGAGGAGGTGGCGGTCGCCCTCTACACCGGCATCGCCACGGACACCGGCTTCTTCGCCTATTCTAATACCTCGGCGGGAACCTTTGACCGGGCAGCGGCCCTGGTCAGACGGGGTGCAGCCCCCGACGGGATCTATCGAAAGATCAACGAGGACCGGCCCCTGCAGGAACTGCGGATCCTGGGGCGGGCCCTGGAGAATCTGAAGGTGGAGGCGGGGGGGCTTCTGGCCTGGACCGCCCTGACCCGGGAGGACATGCGGGAAAAGGAGGCTGGCCCCGACGACACCGAGGGGATCGTCAACAGACTTCGCTCCATCGCCTCCACGGAGATCGCCATCCTCTTCGTGCAGGCGGACAAGGGGCACGTCCGGATCAGCTTCCGGTCAAGAAACTGGATCGATGTGAGCCAAATGGCGGGCGAGTTCGGCGGAGGAGGTCATGCCCGGGCCGCCGGAGCCAAGATCACCGGGGACATCGGGGAGGTCACCGACCGGGTCGTGGCCGTGGCCCTGCGCCGACTGTCGCAGGGGGAGGGAGGCTGCGGGCCTTGCACGGAATGATCAACGTATTCAAGCCGCCGGGTTGGACATCCCACGATGTGGTCGATCTGGTGCGGAGGGTCTTCCGGATCAGGAAGGTGGGCCATGCGGGGACCCTGGATCCCGGTGCAGCCGGGGTGTTGCTGGTTCTGGTCGGCAGTGGGACCCGGACCCAGCAGTACTTCACCGGACTGGACAAGAGGTACGTGGCAGAGCTCACCCTGGGCCTTCAGACCGACAGCGGCGATGGCTTCGGTGAGGTCGTCGGCGTCGATGAGGCGCCGCCGGAGGGCCCTGCGGCTCTGGAGGCGGTCCTGCCCCAGTTCGCAGCTGAGGTGGACCAGCTGCCCCCCATGACCTCTGCAGTGAAGCATCGCGGCATCCCCCTGTACCGCCTGGCCCGGCGCGGCGTGACCGTGCAGAGAAAGACCCGGAGGATCCGGATCAACTCGCTCGAGCTTCTGCACTACAGAGAAGGCAGGCCTCCCCGCGCCCTCCTGGAGATCTCCTGCTCCTCGGGAACCTATGTCAGGACCCTCATGACGGACCTGGCCTCAGCCGCGGGCAGCTGTGGCTACATGTCCTTTCTGGTCAGGACCGCTGTGGGCGGCTTCGGAATCTCCGGGTCGGTCCCGCCCGGGGATGTCTCCCCTGGGGCGCTCATGCCCCTGGGCGAGGCCCTGGGGTTCATGCCCGCGATGCGTCTGAATCCGCTGGACGCCCGGCTGGTCGCCGGGGGTGCCCGCCCGCGCAGTGTTGACACCGGGGCGCTGTCCGACGGGGACCGGGTGCGGTTGCTGGACCCTCAGGGTGCACTACTCGCTGTGGGCCGGGTGTCCTCCGGCCGGGTTTATCCGGAGAAGGTGTTTGCCCAGCTCGATGCTCAAAAACTGGGGAGAGAGCCAGATTGACATGCTATGATGCGCAGCACCTCAGCGACAGGGACAGAAGGAACCGGCGCGTGGTGGCCATCGGTGCCTTCGATGGCGTTCATCTGGGCCACCAGCGCCTGATAACGGCAGCCCGCCAACGGGCCCGGGATGAGGATGCGGAGCTGGTGGTGCTGACCTTCTGGCCCCCGCCGCTGGTGGTGCTGTCTGCCGAAGGGAAGGGCAGTCTCCTGTGCACCAGGGAGCAGAAGGCGGAGCGGATGAGGAGGCTGGGAGTCGATCGCCTCATCACCCTGACCTTTGACCGGCAGCTGGCGGCGATGTCCCCGGGGGTGTTCGCCCGGGAGATCCTGGGGGAGCAGCTGGGAGCGGACCTGGTATTCGTCGGGTACAATTTCACCTTCGGCCGGAACTCTCGCGGCAGTGCCGAAACCCTGAGGCGTTGCGGCGCCGACCTGGGTTTTGACGTGGAGGTTTTCTCCCCGGTCCGCCTCGGGGATCGGACGGTCTCCAGCACCCTGATTCGCAGCGCCCTGGAGGAGGGACGCGTCTGCTGCGCTGCGGCTCTGTTGGGACGTCCCTTCTCCGTCGAGGGTCTCGTGGTGCGAGGTGAGGGGCGTGGGGGGCGCCAGATCGGCTATCCCACCGCCAACCTCAGGACCCCGGAGCTGATGATGCTGCCCAGGGACGGGGTATATGCAGTGCAGGCGCGGCCAGGACGGGATGACACAGAGACCTATCCCGGAGTCTGCAGCGTGGGTGCCAGCCCGACTTTTGCCCGGTCCGGCGGCGGGCCGGTGGTGGAGGTGCACCTGATCGGTTTTTCCGGGGATCTGTACGGCTGTGAGGTGACGGTCGAGTTCAGGCGAAGGCTGCGGGACCAGCGAGCGTTTTCCTCAGCCCAGGCCCTTAGGGAACAGATAGCGCGCGATATCGAGGCTGTATGGGCCCAGTCGGGCAACAGCGCGGCCGGAGGAACCTGACGAGTTTGCAGATTGATGTCTGTGTGTGCTAGAATTGATGGACGTCTGGAACCGCAACTGGGCTGTTCGATCACCTCCGACGGCGCGCTCGGTTGACGGGGATCCCCCAGGGGGACAGCAAGGATCCGGGAGGTAGAGATCGTTGACTCACAAGGATGAGAAACAGGGCATCGTAGAAGAGTACCAGATCCACGAAAAGGATACCGGTTCTCCCGAGGTGCAGATCGCGCTGTTGTCGGGTAGGATCCGGCAGCTGACCGAACATCTGCGCGAGCACCGCAAGGACCATCATTCACGTCGTGGACTTCTCAAGATGGTTGGCCAGCGGAGGAACCTGTTGAACTACCTGCGAAAAAAGGATACCGATCGGTACTACGAGTTGATCAAGCGGCTGGGCCTGAGAAGATAGCCCCGTCCGCCTGACGTTGTCTGAGGCACAAAGCCTTTGGGAGGTGTACTTTTGGAATTGGAAGGTACAAGAGAATACACGATGGATTTTGCCGGCCGCCCCGTCACCATGGAATTCGGCCAGATGGCCAGGTTGGCGGGCGGTTCGGTTGTGGTGAGGTACGGGGACACGGTGATTCTGGCCACGGCCTGCGTATCCAGTGAGCCCCGGGAGGGCCTAAACTTCCTGCCCTTCAGAGTCGATTACGAGGAGCGGCAGTACGCCATTGGACGAATACCGGGGAGTTTTTTCCGGCGAGAGGGCAAGCCCACGGACAGAGCGATCCTGACCGCGCGTTTGATCGACCGCACCTTCAGGCCCCTTTTCCCCTCCGGATATCGAAATGACCTTCAGGTGGTCGTGACGGTTCTCTCCTACGACCCTGACTACCCGGCTGAGGTGTGCAGCATTCTCGGCGCATCTCTGGCCCTGGGAGTGTCCGACCTCCCGATCACGGAGGCGATTGGCGCCGTCGTTGTCGGGCTGGTGGACGGAGAGATCGTGATCAACCCGTCAGCCGAACAGATGAAGGCCAGCTCTCTCGAGCTGACCGTGGCCGGAACCGAAGAGGCGGTGGTCATGGTCGAGGCCGCCGGCGAAGAGGTTCCGGAGGAGATCATCCTTGATGCCATCCTCCAGGGTCACGACGAGATCCAGAGGGTGGTCCGGAAGCAGAAGGAGATCATCGCAGAAATCGGGGTTCCCAAGGAAGACTTTGAAGAGGAGGTCGTCCCTGAGGAAATTGAGAGCGCCGTGCGCGAGCTGGCGACGGATGATGTTCGCGACATGATGTCCATTGGAGACAAGGGCGACAGGCGCAACACCCGCGACCGAATCCACGAGAAGGTTCAGCAGGCCCTGGTCGAGCGCTTCCCCGGGGAGGACGAGCAGGTCAGGTCGGTCCTCGATGAGATCGAAAAGGAGGAGTTGAGAAGGGCGATCCTCACCGAGGGACGCCGGGCGGATGGAAGAAGGACCGATGAGATTCGCAGGGTGACCTGCGAGGTGGGACTGCTGCCCCGGGTTCACGGCAGCGGGATCTTCACCCGGGGTGAAACCCAGGTCCTGACCGTGGCAGCCCTAGGATCCGTCGGGGACAGGCAGATGCTGGACAGCCTGCAGAATGTGGAGGAGCTTAAGCGCTACCTGCACCACTACAACTTCCCCCCATACAGCACAGGAGAGACCTGGCCCCTTCGGGCACCCAGCCGCAGAGAGATCGGCCATGGGGCCCTGGCGGAGAAGGCCATGATCCCGGTGTTGCCGTCCGAGGATGAATTCCCGTACACCCTGAGGTTGGTGTCGGAAGTTCTCGCCTCAAACGGCTCCTCGTCCATGGCCAGTATCTGTGCAAGTACACTGGCCCTGATGGATGCCGGGGTGCAGATCTCCGCCCCAGTTGCCGGCATCGCTATGGGGATGATCGTGGAGGGCGACGATGTCGCCATCCTCTCCGACATCCTGGGCCTGGAGGATCACCTGGGCGACATGGACTTCAAGGTGGCCGGCACCGAGCGGGGAATCAACGCGATCCAGATGGACATCAAGATCCACGGGGTGACCCGCGAGATGCTGAGAAAGGCCCTCAACCAGGCCAGAGCGGGCAGGCTGTTCATCCTGGAGAAGATGAAGGAAGCCATTGCCGAGCCCAGGGCTGAGATGTCCAAGTATGCTCCGCGAATCTTCACCATGAAGGTGGACCCCAGCAAGATCAGGCACATCATTGGTCCCGGAGGCAAGACCATAAACAGCATCATCGATGATTTTGGGGTCGCCATTGATGTGGAGGACGACGGAACGGTGTACATATCCTCCGAGGGCGGAGAGGGTGCGGACGGGGCAAGGGAACGGATACACCAGCTGACCGCCGACGCCGAGGTGGGTAAGATCTACAAGGGAACGGTCAAGCGGATCGTCGACAAACTGGGCGCCTTCGTTGAGATTCTGCCCAACAAGGACGGCCTGGTGCACATCTCGAACCTGGATCCGTCCTTTGTCGACGAGGTGGAATCCGTGGTTTCCGTCGGCGATGAGGTCATGGTAAAGCTGATCGAGATTGATGACCTGGGCAGACTGAACCTTTCTCGAAAGGCCGTGATCAGCGAGCTGGGCAAGGAGAAGGTCGATTCGATGGAGAAACGTTCCGGCGGGGGACCGAGCAAGCAGAAGAGTTCTCGAGACAACCGCCGCGGGCGCCGACGCAGGTAACGATGAGTCAGGAGTTGTCAGTTCACCATGGAGGGCCTGTTCTCCCGGCAGTCTCATCATGTTCTGAGCGGAGCGAAGAAACGGGGGGCTACCCAGTGAACAAGGACTCCTCACCGGAAGATCTCCTGAGTGAGATCGAGCGTATGAGAGCGGAGATGTACAGATTGGCGGAGGATCAGGACACACCGGAGGCAGTGGCTTCCGTTCGTAAGATGAGTGAGTCGCTGGACGTACTCATCTACCGGTTCATGTGCTACTTGCGTGACCGGGATGCAAATGAGAGCCAGCATCACGCATCTTGATTTTGCTGTGCAGAAGAGGCCCTCCATGCGTCACCGCCCCAGCCGGGCGGTGGCTT
>PWUC01000177.1 GCA_003562655.1 Clostridia bacterium | reverse complement strand
TGGCAGATGAGCTGTCCGGGCCCCGGGACGCCCTGTTCAGCGTCGACGGACTCGAGATCACGTCATCGCGCAACCAGGGCATCGATGGGGTCATCGACGGAGTGACCCTCGACCTCGGCGGTGTGACCGCCGGTGAGACCGTCACCCTGCAGATCACCAGGGATGTGGACGGCGCCGTTCGAGCGGTCAGAGGCTTCGTCGATCAGTACAACCGGATCGCCGGGCAGCTGGCCGAACTGGGCGGACGGGGCGGGCTGCTGCAGGGAGATGCGACCCTGCGCAGGCTGCAGACCGGCCTGCGCCGCGGGGTCACCGAGGCGGTGGGGCTCGAGGGTGCAAAATACACCCTTCCGGCTCAGCTGGGCATCGAGATCGACCGCGACGGCGTCATGACCCTCGATGAGGCCCAGCTGTCGGAGGCGCTGCGGGAAAATCCCGACGATGTTCGCCTGCTGTTCGCCGCCACCGAGAACCGGGACGGGGCCGACGGTGTGGCCGGCAGGCTGGCAGAATACATGCACGGCTGGCTCCGCTACGGCGATGGGATCCTCGCCAATCGAGGGCGCATGTATGACCGTGAGATGCGGCGGATCGACGACCGGGTCGAGTCCCTGGAACGCAGGGTCGAGATGCGGGAGGCGAACCTGAGGCGCCAGTTCGTCCGGATGGAGGAAATGCTGTCGGTGATGCGCACACGCAGGGGCAGTGGCTGGAGGGACAGATCAACAGCCTGGCTGCGCTCCGAAGGGACATAAACCGATAGAGGGGCCCGGGGAGGCTCAGATATGTCCGTAGATCTTTATCGCAGGTACCTTTCGATATCGCAGGGGATCGCGGAGGCTCACGGCGGCGGAGACTGGGACCGCATGGCCGAACTGCTGGCGGAACGAGGCGACCTGCAGGATGAGATCTCCGCGCGCACCGAACCTCTCCGGGGGGACCTCCTGGAGATCGGCGAGATCCTCGCGGAGACGGCCAGGCTGGAGGCCGGGATCCTGGAGGCAATGCAGTTGAGGCGGGATACCCTGTCGCGCCGGATGCAGAAGATGGCGGCGACCTGTTCGCCTTCTGAATACCGGGCAGAGAGCCCGGTCGCCCTTGACCGAAGGGCGTGACCGTATTTTATGCGGAGGTGTTGATATGAGCGGTAGAGGGGTCCATGACCGATATCAGAGCACTGCGGTGACGACGTCGAGACCGGGTCACCTGATCGTGATGCTGCATCACGGGGGAGTGAAGCAGCTGAACCTGGCGGAGAGGTCCCTGGCTGACGGGGACCTGGAGGCCACCAACCGGCACCTGATCCGGACCCAGGACATCATCAACGAGATCCGGTTTTCCTTCGCTGACGATGAGGGGGGCGAACTGGTGCAGTGCGTCAGGGGCGTGTATGGGTACATGCAGCGGCGGCTGGTCGAGGCCAATGCGGGCAAGGACTCCGGGCCGATCGCCGAGGTCAGGGACATGCTGAGGGAGATGTCCGAGGCGTGGGGTAGGGCCGGCCAGGGGACGGGGGAGACTGTCCCTGAGGGCAGGCCCTTCGACCTCTCGGGATGAGATGGGCCGACCGATGAGATCAATCGAACGGGCCAGGAGGAGACTGGATGACATGCAGGTGCGCCTGGAGCAGCATCTGGCCACCTTTGACCGGGTGCTCCTTCGTCTTCGCCATCACCGGGCGTGGCTGCAGGGGCAGCTGAGGCGAACCGAACGCAGCCGGGGCAGCTCATGACCCGGCTTCACCGGCAGCGGGGAACGCGTCGAGGGGGAGGTTATCATGTCCGCACGGAGGATGACTGCGGCCGAGGGCATGTCCAGTCTACACCGGGCGGCGCACAGGCAGCTCGAACTCGCCCGGGAGGGCGAATGGGAGAAGGTGTTGGCGTTGATGGAGGATCGCATGGACGTTTCTGCCTCCGTGGGTGAGCCTCTTACCGACGTGTTGAGACCCCTGAGGGAGCTCTGCCTCATGATCGACCAGCTGGATGGCCAGCTGGAGCAGATACTGGTCGAGGGCCGGGAAGCGATCGTGCGTCAGATCGCCCAGCTGCAGCAAAGAAGGCGCACCATCGGGGCCTATCACCCTCCTGAAGTACCGGAGCATCCCAGGTACCTCGATGAGAAGAAGTGATTTTGAGGCACCCCCGGGGGCAGCCTCTTGTTTTGCAGTGAAGGAATTCACTTCCGTTGCGGGAATAGTATAAACGAGTGCATGAGAGCATGGGGCAGAAGGGCCAATCAGGTGACCCCACTGCCGGGTTGAGGTGGGGCACCCAAACCTACGGAAACGGGAGTGGTTTCAGTGCGACTGACTCTTCATGGCAGGAATGTGGAGGTCACTCCGGCTCTCCGACAGTACGTGGAGAAGAAGATCGCGAAGCTGGAGAAGTATTTTGAATTTCCTCTCAAGCCGCAGGTGGTACTGTCAGTACAGAGGGAGGATCATCGGGTCGAGATCACCATTCCCCTCAACGGCCCAATCCTTCGCGCTGAGGTGGAGACCGGGGACATGTATGCCTCGGTCGATGGTGCGGTGGACAGGATTGAACGGCAGGTGCGCAAGTACAAGACGCGCATCAACCGCAAGGCGCGCCAGGTCAATGACCCGATTCTCTTCAAGGAGAATCAGGTCGCCAACAACGTAAGGGCGGAAGCAGAGGAACCCAGACTGGTGCGCACCAAGCGTTTCACCATGAAACCGATGGACGTCGAGGAGGCGATCCTGGAGATGAACCTTCTCGACCACGATTTCTTCGTCTTCACAAATGCCGATACCGATGAGGTGACGGTCGTATACCGTCGACGCGATGGGAACTACGGACTAATAGAACCCGAGGTTTGAGATCGGTTCATGACGGCTCTGTGCGCTGGTGTTTCGGGGGTCAGCTCCAGAGCTGACCCCCTGATGCTGAGAGGAGACAGCTGATGTTCAAGGAGAAGGTGGCGGCCGTGGTCTTCGAGGGGGGGACTGTTCGTACCGAGATAGAGCATAAGATGCTGACGGTGCGCAAGGGAGTGGCCTTTGACAACATGAAGAAGGCCCTGGCCGCCGACGGCATCGATGAGGTCATCCTTTCCACCTGCTATCCCGACCTGGCTGAAAGGGCTGCAGCCGAGGGCATTCGGATTGACGAGACGACGGCCAATGAGCAGTTTCACTTCGGCGAGCACCTGAAGTACGTGACGGAGGAGTTCGGCCTTGATAGTGTGATCTACCTGGGCGGTGCCGCCCTCCCTCTCATCCGCCCCTCTGATTTTGAGTGGATCGCTCACCAGCTCCGGTACTTCAAGAACGTGGTCGTGGTCAACAATGTGCAGTCGGCAGACCTGATCGCCTTCACGCCCACTCGGAGCCTGAACTGCATCGAGCTGCCGGAGAATGACAACTTCCTGGGGTTTCTCCTGCGCGAGGCGGGCATGCGCAGGATCCTGATTGAGAACTCGGCCCGGATCAACTTCGACGTCGACACGCCGATGGACATGCTCATCCTGGAGCAGTGTCAGAACGTGGGCCCGGAGAGCAGGAGGGCGCTGGATCTGCTCAACCTGAGCAGGGACTACCTGATCAGGGCCCTCGACGTCATCCGCGAGTCGGGCCGCGACAGGTACGCCGAAGTGGCTCTCATCGGCCGCGTCAGCCCCCCGATGATGGCAGTCATCAACGCGAACATCCCCGTCAGGCTGCGGGTGTTCTCCGAGGAACGAGGCATGAAGGCCCTCAGGCGAGAGGAGAGGGGAGAGGCAGTTTCCCTCCTCGGGCATTTTCTGGAAGAGGTGGGCCCCGAGAAGTTCTTTGCTCACCTGGGTTCGGTTGCCGATGTGGCCCTGATAGACACCCGGGTTCTCATGGCGCATCTGCAGCTGTCGCCCTCGGCGGCGGACCGGTTCCATTCCGACCTGGGGATGCTGGATCGCATCGGGGATGACTACCTGCGTGAGTTCACCCGGGCCGCCTATTCGGCCCCGATACCCGTGGTATTGGGGGGACACAGTCTGGTATACGGTGGTCTGTGGGCCATTTTGGATGAATGGGGTCTTCTGAACCACGATTTGCCGTATCTTCCCTCGTAATTTCGCTGGGCATGCAGGAAAGTGGAGGGGCTGAGTCGAAGATTAAGGTAAGGTTGGAATGAGTGGAGGATAATGGCAGGTACGACACCGGAGGAGGAGCGGAGAACGGTAGAGGGTTCGCGGGAGGCCATGCTCTCGTTGCGCGGGGTTCTGGCCGCATCGGTTGAGACAGATGGCGAGGGAGATCTCACCGGGGTCAGCATTGTGGCGGAGAGCGGTGACAAATCCAGGCGGCAGATCGCGCAGGATGTGATCTCACTGGTCCTGGTGCATCTGGGAACGAGGCTGTCTCCGGGTGATGTCAATGTGGTATTCAGCTCGGGCGATGATCTTCTGCAGGCGGTTAAGGGACGGCCCCGCCTCGTTTCACTGGAGAGCCACTACGGAGCCGGAGCTTTTACAGTCAGGGTCATCCTGGCTCTCAAGGACAAAGAGGTGGAGGGGGCCATGAGCATAGCGGAGGAGGCGCCCAGTTCACGCGTATTGCTCACTGCCGGTGGACGCGCGACGTTGCGGGCAGCGGAGCGGTTGCTGGAGGGCGGCTGTCAGCTGCAGCTGCAGCACATCCACAGCATGGATTTTGCCAGTGAGAGGGTGGTCATGGCGACGGTGACTCTGACGCCGGACATCGGAACCGGCGTCCTGTTGGGAGCAGTCAGAGTGCGGCGGGATCTTCTGGAGGCATCTGCCCGGGCGGTCCTGGATGCGATAAACCGCACGTTCAGATTTGGATGATCGTCTTATCAGGTTGGCACTCGGGTTTGAGCGGAGCAGGATCTTGCTATTAGCGGAGGCAGGGATACTGTCACGCTTGGGGTGATACCGTAAATGGCTAAGGTCGTGAAGTTCTTGCTGGCTCTTGCGATGCTGCTCATGATGGGCGGAGCCAACATGCAGGTTGGCGGTTACGGATAGTCCGCCGTTAACCAGTAGGTAGATTCAGCCCGAGTGCCTTCTGATTCTTTAGCCTGATGCATGGGAGGAGTGCGCATGCCGTCGGATTCAGCGGAGAAGAATAAGTCAGCTGAGAGTCATCAGAGGACGCTGTCCCACCTGTTTGTCGCCGCGATAGGGCTCGTCGCGATCTGGGCCGGCTATCGTCTTCTGCCCCAGGAGCTGCCCGAGCTCAAGGCGCTGCTGTTTTTCCTCGCCCTCATCGTCGTCACGGAGGCCCTTCCCATCAAGCTGCCGCGGGCGAACGGTTCCGTTTCTGTCGGCTTCGCCATGTGCTACTCCTCAGTCCTGATGTTTGGTCCCTTCTGGGGGGGGCTGCTCACCGCCCTGGGGTCGCTGCGCAAGATGGAGCTGACGGGCAGGGTTCCCATGCTTGAGGTGGCATTCAACCGGGCCCAGCTCTTCCTGGCTGCCGTGTCCGGGGGCCTGGTGTTCAACCTGCTCTCGGGCGGAGTGTTCGGGGAGCGTCCCTACATATTCGCCATCGCCACCATGGCGGGGGGGATCAGCTACTTCGTGGTCAATGTGGGTGCCAATGTGGTCTACATTTCCCTCAAGACGGGGCTCAAGCCCTGGTCCCTCGTAGCCTCAGACGTCCGATGGATGGCCCCCAGCTACATCGGGCTGATGCCCATTGCATACCTCAATGTTGCGGTCTATCATGCCGTGGGCGAGATGGGTGTGATCTTCTTCCTTCTGCCCCTCATGGTCGGCCGCTATGCGTTTTCCATGTACAATGAGCTGCGAGACGTCTTTCTCAGCACCATCAGCGCCCTGGCGACAGCCCTGGAGGCCAGGGACCCCCACACCTCCGGTCACGCGGAGAGGGTCTCTCACTACGCTGTCGGAATCGCCAGCAAGATGAAGATCCCCGATGACCGGGTTCAGGTGCTGCAGTATGTGTCGATACTGCACGACATAGGCAAGATCGGGATCTCCGATCAGGTGCTGCAGAAACCCGGGCGGTTCACCCCGGCCGAATGGAACACCATGAAGGAACATTCAGCAATCGGCGCCAACATACTGAGCAAGATCAAGGCCCTGAGGGAGGGCTCCAGCTGGGTATTGTACCACCACGAGCGTTATGACGGGGACGGCTATCCCGAGGGGCTGAAGGGCGAGGAGATCCCCATTGAGGCGAGGATCCTGGCGGTGGCCGATGCCTTTGATGCCATGGTGTCCCAGCGCCCCTACAAGCGTGCCATGACCCTTGACGAGGCCAGGCGTGAGATCGTGCGCTGCAGCGGGACCCAGTTTGATCCCGAGGTCGCCGGTGCCTTTTTGGAATTCTTCGAGGAGTCGGAGCTGCTGCATGCACAGTTTGCGCCCGAGGGACTCGAAGAAGTGCGGGAGGAGAAAGTCCAGGAGGGCAGCTCCGTATGATGCTTTCGGCCCTGGCCCTCTCGCTGGTTGTGGGGTGGATCCTGGGCGGTTCGGTTCTAAACCTGGCGAAACTCGAACTGAGGCGATTTGACCTGATGCTCACCGGGTTCGCCCTTCAGGTTGTCCTGTCCAGGGCACCTGCCCTCGGTTGGCAGATGCTGGTTGACTGGGGATTTCCCCTGCTCCTCTTGTCCTACGCAATCCTGCTCTTTGTTCTGTGGGAGAACCGCCACCTGCCGGGAATGATCCTCATATCGGTCGGCGTCATGTTCAATCTGGCTGTCATTGCCCTGAATGGGGGGATGCCGGTCTCTGCAGCGGCCCTCGCCCTCGCGGGGCAGGAGGAGCTGGTGCCTGTCCTCGAATCGGGGGCGTCAATCATCCATATACTCATGACAGAGGACACAGTGCTGCCCCTTCTGGGTGATCACATCGCCACACCGCGGTGGTCTCCCCTGAGGACGGTGGTCAGTCCGGGTGATCTGATCATGGTGATGGGGCTTTTGTGGCTCGTTCCCCGGGCCATGCAGCGGGTCGCAGACCGTGAGGAGATGGCTGATGGCTAGAAAGAAGCCGAAGCGCACCAGGCCGAGGAGCGGGGGACGCGGGCGGCGCGAGCCTCTCACACCCTCCGGCCCCAGGGGTTATCGCTCGCCTGACCTTCTGATCCTTTACGTGCTGTTCATGCTGATCAACCGGTCCATCTACGGTCTGTTCGGATTTCCCGACATCGACCGCCCCGATCTCAGTGCTGCGGCCATCGTGCTGCACGGGTTGATCCTGGCCCTGGTGTCCTGGCTTTACCTGACCCGGTATACCGGCGATGATGTGGGTTGGTTCGGACCGTCCCGTCTGCAGCACGACGCATCCGGGACGTCGGCCCCTGTCCGGCTGGCCTGGATCCTCGCGGGAGGTGGGTTCATCTGGCTGCTCAGCACGGTGGGCCTCCGGGCGGTTGTGGTCATGATGCAGAGCGCAATCGGTGGAATTGACCCGTGGGAGCTGGGGGTCATGGGACAGCTTGTCGCCCGGACTCAGCAGGAGGGCATCCTGCCCCTGGTGGCGCTGTTTTTCGGTATGGTGGTCGCCGCTCCCCTCGGCGAGGAGCTCTTGTTTCGCCGGTGTTTTTACCAGATCATTGTTGAGGGACTGGGCGGAGAGACCCTGGCTGTGGTGGGCAGCGGTCTGCTGTTTGCCTTCACCCATGGTGAGCCCATCTCCATGCTGCGGGCGGCCCTGGGCGGGGTCACCTATGCCTATGCCTACAGACAGACCCATTCGGCGGCTGTCTGTGTGCTCATGCATGCCGTTTTCAACGCGCTGGCCCTGATGGCCGTTGTGCTGAACTGGAGCCCGTGGCTTCTGCCCTAGATTGAGGAGAGATCGAGATGGTTAGCCCCGATGAACGTCCCTCCTGGGATGAGTATTTTCTGAACATCGCTGAGACCGTTTCCACCCGTTCGACCTGCCCGCGCAGGGCAGTGGGCGCGGTGATTGTCCGGGACCGGCAGATCCTGAGCACCGGGTACAACGGAGCCCCCCGGGGACTGGCCCACTGCACCGACCTTGGCTGCCTGATGAGGGATGGCCACTGCGTGCGGGCCAGCCATGCGGAGATGAACGCCATCGCTCAGGCCGCCTTTCACGGCGTCCGGGTGGCGGGTGCCACCCTCTACGCTACGGACAAACCGTGCCTGATCTGCAGCAAACTGCTCATAAACTCCGGCATCACAAAGATCGTATACGTGCGGGACTATCCCGACGAGGTGTCGGATCGCATGTTGATGGATGCCGGGATCGAGCTCATGCAGTTCAAAAAATGACGCGTCACCCCCTGGATGCTCCCCGCTGCTTCCTCTGGTCGCTTTCGCCACCAGGTCGACCGACCTCTCCGGGTGCTTCTGTGCGAACTTGAAAAAACTTCCGCCTGCGCCCTCCGCATAGGGTCTTTTGCCCTGTGGGATGCTTTAACATGTAAGCAAGGAAGCGGAGGAGGTGCAGAATGCCGCAATTGACCGAGATGGAGGTCCAGAAGCTGCGCGAGCTGATCACCCGACAGGACATGGCGACGATCAAGTGGCAGAGCTATGCCCAGCAGTGTCAGGAGCCGCAGCTTCGAAACTATTTTGGCCAGTGTTCACAGCAGGCAAACCGAGCGAGACAGGCGCTGTTGAGTCATCTTGGATGAACGAGCAAAAGGAGGTGCAAAAAGTGATCAGGGATCGTGAAATGGTAATCGATGTCCTCGATAGCTGCAAGGTCGATACGGTATCCTTCACCCAGGCAGCGATCGAGACCAGTGACCCGAGCCTCAAGCAGACCCTCAAACAGCTCCGCGACCAGGTGGAGAATTCTCACGACCAGGCACATCAAATTGCCTCCCAGCACGGCTGGTATGAGAGTCCCGCCCCTGCGAATCCCCAGGAGGTCCAGCGGCTCAGGAGTCGCTTTGAGGGAACCGGCGTTGAGATGACTGCCGGTCAGTACGGTGGATATGGAGGCCAGTACGGCACTGGTGGGTATGGCACGACCGGACAGCCAGTCGGCGTCGGCGCGCAGCCTGGCGCTGGCGGGTACGCCAGTCAGCCCGGGCAGCAGCAGTACGGCGGACAATACGGCCAGCAGCAGTACGGCACCGGACAGTACGGTCAGCAGATGGGGACCGGGTACGGAACCTACGGGACGGCCCAGGGAACAGCACGGCAGCCGACGGCCCAGGCCGGGCAGTCAGGCCGGAGCTACGGTCAGCAGTATCCGGGCACCGGCCAGTACGGACAGCAGCAGTACGGCACCGGACAGTACGGACAGCAGATGGGGACCCAGTACGGAAGCGGACAACAGTACGGAAGCGGACAACAGTACGGCCAGCAGTACCCGGGCGGAGGGTTCCAGCAGAGCTGGAGTCCCGCCAGCCCAGCAGCGGGAACGTATTCAGCCGGCCGCACCAGCATATGACGAAGCAGTGAACTCTCCGGGGGATCCATCATGTCTGATGGATCCTCTCCCGTCATGTCAGCAGACCCCATTTGTCGGCACACGCGGAAGTAACTGGTTGGACCGGGCCAGACCCTGCATCGTGCTCTCGCTGTGAGATCTGGCGAGATCATGCGGGGTGAGGCTCTCTCATCATGTTGATGGAGCCTTCTTTTGTAATGTGATAAACTTGTTTGGGGAGAGGAGAACGGACGTGAAGTATTTATCCGGGCGTGTGTGCAGCTTTCTTTTTGATCTTGATGGCACTCTCATAGACTCCACCGATCTGATCATCTCGGCCTTTCGGACTTCGGTCAGGGAGGTTGCTGGAATGCACATCCGGGAGGATCAGGTTTTCGAGCACTGGGGGCTGCCCCTTCAGGATATGATGGATCACCTGGGTGTTCCAAACTCCACCGAGGCCGTGGACTACTACCGTCGACACTACCCCTTCGGGCAGAGGACGGAACTGTTTGATGGTGTGCGGCCCCTGCTTTCATCGTTGGCCCGCAAACAGCACAGTATGGCCCTTGTGACCACCAAGAACAAAAAAGATGCCGTCATGCATCTTCGCGAACACGACATTGAAGGCCTTTTTGAGGTCGTGATCGCATCCGATGATGTTAAGAACCTGAAACCCCACCGAGAACCTGTGATTGCGGCGTTGAATATGCTGGATTGTGGCCCGGACGAAGCCGTCATGGTGGGAGACTCTCCGGCCGATATTCGTGCGGGCAGAAATGCCGGGGTCGTGACCGGCCTGGCCCGCTGGGGGGCGAGGCATCCAGAGCTGAACACCCTGGACTGCGACTTCGTGTGGCACCGGCCCCTTGATATACTGAAGTCTCTGCCCCGCTGAGAGAGGTCTCATCTGTGAGGGGGACCGAAGCGCGTGAGTGAGTCCGATACGCGAATCCTCTGTTGTTCTGACATCCACGGTCATCTCGAGGCCCTGCGCAGGGTCCTCTTTGCCGCCCGGTGGCGACCGGCCCGCGATACGCTGGTCCTGCTGGGTGACTACATCGACCGTGGTCCCAGTCCCAGGCAGGTGGTCAATGAGCTGCGGGTGCTGCTTCGATGCCCCGGTGTGGTGGCCCTGCGCGGCAATCATGAGCTCATGCTGTGGCAGTACCTGAAAGGGAGCCTGTCCCAGCAACAGTACCTGGACAATGGTGGAGGAGTGACCCTCGCAGCATACGGTCAGGACCGGGAGGCCCTGCGGGCCGATGCCGAGTTCCTGGTGAATCTGCCCGCGTACCACGAGACTGATGACTACATTTTCGTGCACGCGGGGCTGCGACCCGGTACGCCCCTTGAACAGCAGGATGATTACGAACTCGTGTGGATACGGGACGAATTCATACGGGGGTACCGGGGCAAGACGGTCGTCTTCGGTCATTCGCCGACGACCCTCATGAGTGGAAACACCGAGGTCTACTGGGGTCAGGACAAGATCGGGATCGATACGGGGGTGGCATACGGAGGCCGTCTGACCCTGCTGGAGTTGCCCGCAGGCAATGTCTTTCAGTCGCCCCCGGATGCCTGATCTGAGGGAGGAATCGACCGGTGAGCTCAGCCTCGACCAGGGTACTTCTCATCAGACACTGCCGCACCGCGTGGAACCGGGACAACCGCCTGATGGGACACACCGACATCCCTCTTGACGACCTGGGCAGGAGACAGGCCCGGAGGCTGCCCGCCCTGGTGCGCTTCTGGAACCCGTCAGCAGTCTACTGCAGCCCCCTGCTGCGGGCGACCCAGACGGCGGATCTTTTTGCCGAGGATCTCAGCATCCCCGTATTTGAGGAGCACCGGTGGGCCGAGATTGACATGGGAGACCTGGCCGGACTGACCTGGAATGAGGTCACCGAACGGTTTCCCGATTTCTGCCGCAGGCGCGAGGAATGTCCGGCCGAGGCGGTCCGGCCGGGAGGTGAGTCGGACCGCCAGCTGCAGGACAGGGCGCTGTCTGCCTTCGCGGATCTGGTCCGGGGCCACCGCGGCGAGGTCACGGCCGTCGTGAGCCACGGGGGGACCATCAAGTCGGTGCTGGCCGGGATTCTTGCGGTTCCCCTGGCTAAGAAGTGGAAGCTCGTCACAGACAACGGTTCCCTGAGCGTTCTCAGCCAGACCCGGCGGGGATGGCAGCTGGATCTGCTCAACTACACCGATCATCTTCTGGGTCTGCCCGGTGAGTGAACACCGGAGTCGCTGGCCGGCCCCGCCCGCGTCGGGTTCTGGACCGCCCCGCCGTCAGGTGCGGGGGCATGTTGTCCCGGGGCGGTCGTGATGGTATAATTCTGGACAATAATCGGGCTGTGAAGGAGAGGTTCGCCGGCCTGGTGGCACAGAGAGGCCGTGGCAGCTGCGAACGGTTCCACCCACCGGCGACGTACACTCCCGAGCTTCCACCCGAAACCTAAAGGGCAGTAGGCGTGGACGGTTCCCCCGTTACCGGGCAGTGTTCTGATGAACCCATGAGAGGTCTCCGCCCAGGCGGGGACAAGCGGGGTGGTACCGCGGAATCACTTCCGTCCCTGAGAGGGCGGTTTTTTTGTGCGGAAGGGAGAGATGGCGTGAAACTGCATCCAGAGATGTCAGTGGAAAAACAGGTGGAGGTTCTCGTTGAGAACACGACGGAGGTGATCAGTGCCGGGGAACTGAAGGACAAGCTGATTCGCTCGCGACGGGAGGGACGACCCCTGAAGGTCAAGCTGGGCCTCGATCCCTCCGCGCCCGACATCCACCTCGGACACACGGTTGTCTTGCGCAAGATGCGGCAGTTCCAGGACCTGGGACACGAGGTGGTATGTCTCATAGGTGACTTCACCGGGAGGGTGGGGGACCCCTCCGGGGCCTCACAGACCCGGCGGCAGTTGAGTGAGGCAGAGGTCCGGGAAAATGCCCAGACCTACGAGGAGCAGGTGTTTCGGATCCTGGATCCCGACAGGACCACCATCGAGTTCAACTCGAGGTGGCTGGGGGCCCTGGATTTCGCCGAGGTGGTCGAACTGGCATCGGCCGTGACCGTGGCCCGCATGCTGGAGCGCAATGATTTTGCCGAGAGGCTGGCAGGGGGACAGGTCGTGTATGTGCACGAGTTCTTTTATCCCCTCATGCAGGGCTATGATTCAGTCGCCCTCAAGAGCGATGTGGAGCTGGGAGGCACGGACCAGAAGTTCAACCTGATGGTGGCCCGGCAGATACAGAGGGCCTACGGCCTGGAGCCAGAGGTGGCCGTGCTCATGCCCCTGATGGAGGGGACCGACGGGCAGGAGAAGATGAGCAAGAGCCTGGGCAATTACATCGGGATCACCGAGGAGCCCGGGAACATGTACGGCAAGATCATGTCCATTCCCGACCAGCTGATCACCCGGTATTTTCGGCACCTTACGTCCGTCCCCCAGGCTGAAGTGGAGGCGATGGAGGCGGCCCTCGCCGGTGGGGGGGTCAACCCGAGGGATGCCAAGGCGCAGCTGGGCAGGACCCTGGTGAGCATGTACTGCGGTGAGGCTGAGGCTGCCGGGGCCGAGGAGGCCTTCAACCGGGTCTTTTCCCGGGGAGAACTGCCCGACAAGATGCAGGAGCTGCACATTGAGGACCTTATCGAGGACGGTGCCGTGTGGCTGGTCAGGCTCCTCCGTGCCGCCGGCTTTGCCCCCAGCAATAGTGAGGCCCGCCGGCTGATCCAGCAGGGTGCCGTCTCCATCGAGGGCGACCGTATCACTGACCCCGGCGCCAATGTGAAGGTCGGCGACGGCGCCGTCCTGAGAGTTGGCAGGCGGCGGTTTGCCCGGCTTAGACGAGACTAACACGCAGGGGGTGCCCCGCCGCATAGAATAGCTAGAGTGGGCGGAAGGGGGCACTGAGTTTTCCATGGGGCGACGCAGGCGACGAAGAAAGCGGATTGTGCTCGTGGCCCTGGGGCTCGCAATACTGATGCTGTGTGCGGCAACCTATGCTGCCGACCGGGTCCTGAAGCCCGTCCTCATAGTCATTGCGCGCAACCGGGTTCAGGGGATGGGCGTCACGATGCTCACCGAGGTGGTCATGGATGAGGCGGCACAACCCTTTCATTATTCCGACCTGATCCACGTGGAGACCACCACCGACGGATACGTATCCTACATGATGCCGAACACCATGAGGATCTCACGCATCGTGGCCCGGGTGGGCCACCAGGTCCAGGACAGGATAAACAGCATGGGCGATGAGACCATGGGCATCCCCCTGGGTCAGCTGACGGGAATCGCCATCCTGGCCAATCTGGGGCCCCACCTGCCCGTGGAGGTCCTTCCTGTCGGGTCGGCCCGGGTTTCGGTGGAGGAGGACTTCGTGGGAGTCGGGATCAACCACGCAAAGCACACCATATTTCTGTCCGTGGGGTGCGTCCTGCGGATCGCGGTTCCCCTGGTCGAGGAGGAGATCGAGGTGTCGGTGCAGCTGCCCATCGCCGAGGCACTGATCGTGGGGCCGGTCCCCGAGATGTACCTGGCCACAGGAGTTTTGCCCTTTCCCCATCGCTGATCGAGCCGTTTCGCCTCCGGTGCAAAATGAGATAAACTGTTGATGGTTGGTCCTTTCCGGAGGTGATTTCGTGAGCGACAGGGAGTGTCGTGCTGGGGGCGACGAGGAGAGATTTCTTGAGGACTGGACCGAACGCACGGTGGCGTGGATCCGGGAGCAGGTGTACGCTGCGGGCTGTGATGGAACCGTGCTGGGTCTCAGCGGGGGCCTCGATTCGGCCGCCGCCGCGGCCCTGTGTGCCAGGGCGATTCCGGATGGCGTTCTCGGGATCATACTGCCGTGCCAGTCTCCGGTCGGGGATGTGGAGGATGCAAGACGGGTGGCCGATGTCCTGGGCGTGCAGTGTATGGAGGTCCCCCTTGATGGACCGTACGCCACCCTGGTCTCCCTGCTTCCGCGGGATGAGGCCGGCGCGAAGATGGCCCTGGCCAACGTGAAGCCCAGGATGCGCATGATTGTCCTGTACTACATGGCAAATTTGAGGAACGGCCTGGTGGTGGGCACGGGCAACCGGGACGAGATCTATCTCGGTTATTTTACCAAGCATGGAGACGGCGGGGCGGACCTGCTTCCCCTGGCGAACCTGGTCAAGGCCCAGGTGGTCAGGGTGGCCCAATACCTGGGGGTGCCGGATGCGATCATCGCGCGGCCTCCCTCGGCGGGGTTGTGGCCGGGACAGACGGACGAGGAGGAGCTGGGACTCAGCTACGCGGAGATCGACAGGTATCTTCTGGAGGGGGTGGCCGAGCCCGGGGTGGCCGAGAGGATTGAGAGCATGCACCGGCGCACCGGCCACAAGCGCAGGACCCCTCCCATTCCTCCCTTCGGCCTCGGCGACGATGCCGCCCCTGGGCGTGAAGACTGACCACAGGATCCCGGACCGGCAGTCAGGCAGGGGCAGATTTCACAATGGGAGGTGATATCGTGGCTGGACACTCACAGTGGGCCAACAGGAAGCACAGAAAGGCCCGGCAGGATGCCAAGAAGGGGAAGATATACTCCAAGATGGCGAGGAAGATTGCCGTGGCCGCGCGGAGCGGCGGGGGAGATCCAGAGACCAATGCCGCGTTGAGTTCGGCCATAGATGAGGCCCGCTCCCTGGGCGTGCCCAACGACAACATCGAGCGGGCCGTCAGGAGAGGGACCGGAGAGATGGAAGGTGTCCGCCTGGAGGAGTTTCAGTACGAGGGCTATGCGCCGGGGGGAGTGGCCCTGCTGCTGGAGATCGTCTCGGATAATCGCAACCGCACCGCCAGTGAACTGCGCTACCTGTTTTCCAAGCACGGAGGGAACCTGGGAGAGTCGGGGTGTGTGGCGTGGATGTTCACCCGCAAGGGGCGAATCCTGATCCGGGGCGAGGATCTGGATGAGGATCTGGACGAGGATGAGCTCTTTCTGGCCGCGGCAGAGGGCGGAGCCGAGGACCTCAACAGTGTCAATGGCAGCTTTGAGGTGATCACCCCTCCAGGGGACATCTACAGTGTCCGGGAGGCCCTGGCCGGGATCGGCTATCCCGTGCAGAGCGCGGGCTTCACCTACCTGACCGACAACTACGTTGCGGTCGAGGGCAGGGGGGCCGAGAGGCTGATCAGGTTTCTGGAGGCCCTCGAGGACCATGATGACGTCCAGGAGGTATTCGGCAATTTTGACATAAGCGAGGAGGACCTGGAGAAGTACGTGGACTCGTGACGTTGGCATCTGTCAGGGTCTTGCCGCCGACGGGGGGTATCTCTTGCTCATTTTAGGATTGGATCCCGGCACCAGCATAACCGGCTACGGTCTTGTTTCCCAGAGGAAATACCAGCTGCGGGTGCAGGGGTATGGGGTGATCCGCCCCGCCCCGTCCGAGGCCATCCCGGTGCGCCTGGTCAAAATATACCAGCATGTCTCCTCGTTGATCGAGGAGCACCGCCCCGATGCCGTGGCCGTGGAGAAGCTCTTTTTCAACAAGAATGTCCGGACGGCCATGTCCGTCGGACAGGCCCGGGGAGTGATTCTTCTGGCCGCTGCCCAGAGGGAGCTGCCCCTTCTGGAGTATACGCCGTCGGCGGTGAAGATGGCCGTCACGGGCCACGGGAGCGCGCCCAAGAGACAGGTGCAGTCCATGGTCCAGTCTGTTCTCGCGATGAAGGAGACGCCCTCTCCCGACGATGCCGCCGACGCCCTCGCCGTGGCGATCTGCGGCCTGCGTCACTGGGAGTGGGATCGCAGGGTGGAGGCGCGAACTTGATTGGCAAACTGCGTGGACAGGTCGATCTCATCATGCAGGACAGGGCCATCATCGATGTCGGTGGAGTGGGATACCTGGTTCACCTGGCGGGCCGGGCGGTGGACAGCCTTCGAGCCGGGGAGAGTGAGGTCAGTCTTCACATTCACACCCACGTCAGGGAGGACTCGATGGAGCTGTACGGATTCACCCAGCGCAAGGAACTGGAGGTCTTCGAGATGCTCCTCGGCGTCTCGGGGATCGGTCCGCGGCTGGCGCTCGCCGTACTGGACACCCTGGAGGCCGAGGACTTCGTGGGTGCCGTCGAAGCCGGAGATATTGCCGTTCTGACGCAGGTTTCGGGAGTGGGCCGCAAGACGGCCGAGCGGATGGTGCTGGAGCTGCAGGACCGGGTCGGCCGGATCGACCTGCTGCCCGCCGACCGGCGGTGGGGACGCGATGCTGAGTCCGATGAGGCCGTCGATGCCCTCGAGGCCCTGGGCTACCCGCGGGCCCGGGCCGTGCGGGCCGTCCGCCTGGCCCTGCAGGACATGTCGGGTGATGCGGGCGTACAGGAGATGGTGCGCAGGGGTCTGGGCATTCTCAGTGCCGAGGGAGGGGTGCCGTGAGTGGTTCGCAGGGAGGAGACGTTCTTTCACCGCAGCCCAGGGACGATGAGTCCCCCGAGGCCGGGCTCCGTCCCCTGAGCCTGGACGAGTTCATCGGCCAGAGCCGGGTGAAGGAGCGGATGGAAATCTACATAAGGGCGGCCCTCGAGCGCGGTGAGCCCCTCGATCATGTCCTGCTCTACGGGCCCCCGGGGCTGGGCAAGACCACCCTGGCCCACATCATTGCGGCTGAACTGGGAGTCGGCATCAGGGTCACGTCCGGTCCCGCCATAGAGCGTCCCGGGGACCTGGCGGCCATTCTGACCAACCTGGCTCCATCAGATGTTCTCTTCATTGATGAGATCCACCGGCTGCACCGGACGGTGGAGGAAATACTGTATCCGGCCCTGGAGGACTTTGCCCTGGACATCATAATCGGCAAGGGGCCGTCGGCCCGTACGCTCCGTCTGGACCTGTCGCCCTTCACCCTCGTGGGTGCCACCACCCGGATCGGGCTTCTGACCTCACCGCTGCGGGACCGGTTCGGGGTGGTGATGCGGCTGGAGTACTACCGTCCGGAGGAGCTGGCCCGGATCGTGATGAGAACGGCCGGGATCGTGGGGGTTTCTCTGGAGGTCGGTGCGGCCGGCGAGCTGGCGCGCAGGTCGCGGGGAACGCCCAGGGTGGCCAACCGGCTCCTGCGGCGTCTCCGGGACTTCGCCCAGGTCCGCGCCGAGGGTGTGATCACCTCCGATGTGGCCGATGATGGCCTGGCGATGCTGGAGGTCGATGGCCTGGGGCTGGACAAAAATGACCACCGGCTGTTGAGGGCCATCATCGAGAACTACGCCGGTGGGCCCGTGGGCCTCGACACCCTGGCGGCGGCCATAAGCGAGGAGACGCAGACCGTGGAGGACGTGTATGAGCCCTACCTGATACAGACCGGGCTGCTGCAGAGGACCCCGCGGGGGAGGATGGTCACCCGGGCTGCCTACGACCATCTCAGGCTGACGCCTCCAGCCGATGATGACGCACAGGTGAACCTGTTCAGGGAGGACGAGGCCAGGTGACGGATCCAGGAACCCCGGGCCGGTTCATGATGATGCTGGGGCTGTCCATCTTCGCCCTGGGGGGACTGCTGTGGCTGGCTGCGAGGGGCGGGGTGTTCCCGCGGCTGCCGGGCGATATCATCATCCGGCGCCCTAACCTGACCATCTACTTCCCCCTGGCCACCTGCCTGGCCCTGAGCGTCCTGCTGACCCTGGTACTGAATCTGATCCTGCGTCGGTAAGAGGTGAGACCACCTAGGATGAGAGAGGATCTGTCGCTGGATCTCTATGATTACTATCTTCCCCGGTCCGACATCGCCCAGACCCCGCCGGAGCGCCGCGATGCCTCCCGCCTGCTGGTCCTGGACCGGAGGAGTCACCCGGGCGATCCCCGGGGAATGAGCCACTGCCTGTTCAGAGACCTTCCCGCCTTTCTGCATCCGGGCGATTGCCTGGTCCTCAACCGGACCCGGGTCATACCGGCGCGGCTCCGGGGCCTGAAGCTTCCCACCGGGGGGGAGGCGGAGGTCTTCCTCATCGATCCGGTGGGCGCCGGTGAGTGGGTGGCGCTGCTGCGCCCCGCGCGCAGGCTGCGTCCCGGCGCCCAGATCGAGGTTCATCCTCCGAAGATCCTGGCGGATCTTTCTGCCCTCGACCCGGCGGAGAGGGTCGCCGCCCTGCCGGCGGGTGGATCCCGGGTCCGGGTTCTGGAGGCCCTGGGGGAGGGACGGTTCCGGGTCGGCCTGGACGCGGAGATGGATGAAAACCGGCTGGAAAAGATGGGTTCGGTGCCGCTGCCCCCCTACATCACGAGGCCCCTGGAGGATCCGTCGCGATACCAGACCGTCTATGCGTCCAGACCGGGTTCGGTGGCGGCTCCCACGGCCGGGCTGCATTTTACCCCGGAACTGTTCCGCCGCATCGAGGACATGGGGGTGCACTCCGTTCATCTCACCCTGCACATCGGCCTCGGCACCTTTCAGCCGGTTCGGGAGCGGGACATCTCTGCACACAGGATGCACCGCGAGTACCTGGAGGTTCCCGGGGAGGTGGTGGATGCCGCGGAGCGGGCCCGGGCCGCCGGGGGCCGGGTCATCGCCGTGGGCACGACGGCGGTCCGGGCCCTGGAGAGCGCAGCGGCCGGCGGTGAGCTGGAACCCTTTGCCGGTGAGACCGATCTTTTCATCTATCCCGGTCACCGGTTCAGGGCCGTGGATGCGCTGATCACCAATTTCCATCTGCCGCGCAGCACTCTCCTGATGCTGGTGTCGGCCCTCGCCGGCCGGGAGAGGGTCATGGCGGCTTACCGGGAGGCCCGGCGCAGGCGCTACCGGTTCTACTCCTTTGGAGACGCGATGTTGATCCAGTGATGTCGGGAGGTGCGGTCATTGATCTTCGTTTCTGAGCATTCATCGGGGGACAGCCGGGCCCGGACCGGCCGTCTCATCACGCCCCACGGGCGGGTGAACACCCCGGTCTTCATGCCTGTGGGTACCATGGCCACGGTCAAGGGGATGACCCCGGACGACCTGCGGGAGGTCGGGGTCGAGATCCTTCTCGGCAACACGTACCATCTGTACCTGCGCCCCGGTGATGAGCTCATCGCCCGCGCTGGAGGACTGCATCGCTTCATGGGCTGGAGGGGACCGCTGCTCACCGACAGCGGCGGCTTCCAGGTGTTCAGCCTCTCATCGCTGCGCAGCATCGACGACGACGGGGTCACCTTCAAATCCCACATCGACGGATCCGAACACCGCTTCACCCCGGAGCGGGTCATGAAGATCCAGAGAAACCTGGGAGCGGACATCATCATGCCCCTGGATCACTGTCCGGCCCTCCCCGCCGACCGGGCGACCCTGGAGGACTCCATGCGACGCACCACTGCCTGGGCTGAGCGCTCCCGGGCCATCGGGGCGGGCACGGGCCAGGCCATGTTCGGGATCGTGCAGGGGGGCAGCGACGTGGATCTGCGCCTGCGGCACCTCAGCGACATCACCTCTCTGGATTTTGATGGGTATGCCCTGGGAGGGTTGAGCGTCGGGGAGACCAAGGAGGACCTGTACCGCGTGATCGAGGCCGCGGCCGGGCAGATGCCCGCGGACCGGCCCCGTTATCTGATGGGGGTGGGCACTCCCGACATCATCATCGAGGCGGTCAGGTACGGCATTGACATGTTCGACAGCGTCCACCCCACGCGCATTGCCCGGCACGGCACGGTTCTGACCTCCCGGGGAAGCCGGACGGTCAGAAATGCGGAGTATGCTGAGGATGTGCGCCCCCTGGATCCTGCGTGTCACTGCCATGTCTGCCGCAACTTCACCCGGGCCTACATCCGGCATCTGATCAAGGCCGATGAGATCCTGGCGTATCACCTCACCACCCGTCACAACCTGCACTTCATGGGGGAGTTGATGGCGCGCCTTCGCCGGGCCGCACAGCAGGACGCCCTCATGCAGTACCGCAGGCAGTTCTGGCGGGAGTTCTACGGCTGCGAGCCCCCCGCGTAGTTCAGTCTGTCAGGGTGCCCTGGCCCAACTGAGATCCCGTATCGGCCTCCCGGTGAGGCCCATCGGCGCGTCCCGGTGGGCACCTCGGACCTCCCAAAGACCCGCACCGAACACCGAACACCGTTGACCGGTCCCGGCATCGGACCCCGGTGATGCGGGCAAAGGGGCTGGCGTCATAGTTTCGCCGTCGGCTGCACAGGGGATCAGAGGGAGGCGACAGAAAGGAGGGGCGGCGCCCCTTGGGATCCTCGCCCAGGAGAGGGCCCTTCAACGTCGGCGGCAGGGTTGGGGGACTGGTATGTGGCTGCTCGCGCACGCTGCTGCCGGGGCTGCGCTTTCCAGGTGGATTGCCAATCTGTGGTGGCTGGCGGTGGCAGCCCTGGCCAGCCACGTCCTGCTGGACTGGATACCTCACCGGGATGGTCCCGAAAACCACCTGTTG
>PWUC01000157.1 GCA_003562655.1 Clostridia bacterium | reverse complement strand
GCCGATGCGCGCAATCTGAACTACCGCGTGCTCGTCGATGCCGCCGCTGTCGCTGGCCTATCCGACCAGGCGCACAGCTGGGCTCTGAATGAAATGCAAAACACCCTGGGCTGCGAGGTGGTGGGTGTCGATTCTGACGGTTAGGAGGAGGTCGTGACGGGTGATAGAGCATCGTCTGAGTCCAGGCTGAGCAGGCTCGAGAACCTGGAAGATGTACAGAATCTCAAGATCAAACCCGGCCGGCCTTTCAACTCCGCGGTGCATGAGGAGATATTGGCGGGCCACACCACGGACATATACTTCATCAAGTCGCGCCAGATGCTGCAGCACATGGGACTGGTCGACACAGAGGTGGTCGGCGAGGTGTTCAGCGGTGGGCCCGGCGTATTTTGTGGAATCGACGAGGTGTGCAGCCTGCTGCGGGGCCGGGTTTCCCAGCTCTGGAGTCTCCCCGAGGGAGCAGAGTTTGAGCGCAAGGAAGTGGTGCTTCGCATCCACGGTCGCTATGGTGATTTTGGCATGGCGGAGACGCCCCTGCTGGGGATCCTGGCATCGGCCAGTGGGTGGGCGACCCGGGGCAGGGAAGTGAAGGAGGCTGCCGGGGACAGAACCGCCGTGTGTTTCGGGGCAAGACATGTTCATCCGGCGGTCGCCCCGGTCATGGAGAGGGCGGCGGTCATCGGCGGAATGGACGGCTGCAGCTGCGTTTTGGGTGCAAAGCTCCTGGGTCGTTCACCGATGGGCACCGTGCCTCACGCGGCGATCATAATCGCCGGGGACACAGTGGAAATCGCGCGCGCCTATGATGAGGTGATGCCGGACGAAGATCCTCGCATCATCCTGGTCGACACCTTCAAGGATGAGGTGGAGGAGAGCCTGCGGGTAGCCAGGGCTCTGAAGGGCCGGCTGCAGGCAGTTCGTCTCGACACGCCCTCTGAACGAGGGCGGGTCACACCGGAGCTGGTTCGAGAGACCCGGGCCAAACTGGATCTGGCGGGCTTCGACTGCGTCCAGATCTTCTGCTCTGGAGGCCTGGATCCTGATATCATACGGCAGCTGTCGGCCGCCGGGGCCGACGGTTTTGGTGTGGGCAGCTACATTGCTGCCGCGGGCGGGATAAACATGACCCTGGATCTGAAGGAGGTCAGCGGTGAGCCCGTTGCCAAACGGGGACGAATGCCCGGGATCACCCAGACCGCCCGTCTTGAGAAGCTGATGTGAGGGAAAAGTGCGGCACCGCCCGGCGGTGCCGCACAGGGATGGACCGATATGTTACCCCTTCACTCTTCCAGTGTGATCGCTTCGGTCGGGCAGGCCTCGATGGCTTCCTCGATGGCCTCCCTGAGGTCGTCAGAAGGATCTTCGTCAATGACGTAGGCGAGGCCATCGTCGCGCAGCTCAAACACCTCGGGGCAGATTGTCTCACAGATGCCGTCACCGATGCAGAGGTCCTCCACTATGATGGGCTTGATGGTGAATCCCTCCCAACTTGTGATTGTAAAGCAGGCTTATCCGAGATAATTCTAATCAGGCGGAGCAATGAGTGTCAAGAACAGCCAGGGGGCTGGCCCGAGACCCGCCCGGGTCTGCCCGGCGATTCCCCGATCCCGGGAGCCCGACCGCGATGGGGCGGCGAAGTATCGGCAAAGATGCCCGGCCGGGGTGCTGTTTCCCCGACCGGTCCCTGGCAGGTGCCGCAGATGGCCCACCTCACACCGGGGGCATATGTCGCGGCGGTGTTACCGAGGCAGCTCGAGAGTTTCTCACCTGACGTACACGGTGTGAGGTGCCAGACATGCCCAGTTCGGCTGGACCGGATCATGGTCGAAAGAGACATGTCTCTGAGCGAACTCTCGAGCCGGGTCGGCATCACCATGGCGAGTCTGTCGATACTCAGAAACGACCGGGCGCGCCGTTCGTTTCTGCACCCCTGAGTCCCTGTGCCGCAGCCCTGTCTGTCAGGCGGGAGATCTTCTGGAATTTGCCGAAGGGGCGTAGATCTTCGGGATCGATGAGGTTAGGGCCTCAGTCCCCCCGGTCCGCCAACCACTCCGGGTATCATCGGGCTGTCTTTTTGTACCGGCAAGCCAATCGCGTCTGCGGTGTTGAAAGTCGAGAGCGCAAGACCTATAATGGCATTAAAGGTCAGATGAGCAGGTGATATCTGCTCACGTATAGGGTAACCCATCGGGTGCCACCAGTGGGGAGAGATCTCGCTGGTGGAGAATAGGGAAGTTCAGTGAGCCGTTCTGTGCGGCAAGTCTGACGCGGTCCCGCCACTGTGACTGCCAGTTTCTTCTCATAGCCCACTGCACAACGCGGGAAGGGGAGAAGAGACGACGGCAGAAGCCAGGAGACCTGCCCGAAGGGTCCACCTGACCCTCCGTGGAGAGGGAGAAGTGGCTTTCCCAGATTACCGTGTCCCGTCTCCCAGTGGAGGTGGGACATTTTGCTTAGGGGGTTGCCACGCAAAAATGCGAGGCGAAAGGGGAATGTGCTGTGAGACTTGGAGTCAGACGGAGGTTTCTGATCGGGCTGATCCTGTCACTGGTCCTGTTGAGCGGGTGTCTTTTCTGGAGTGCAGAGGGAGAGCCGGTCGAAGAGGAACTGCCAGAAGAGGAGACGGTAACCGAGCTGATCAAGTATCCCATCACCATTGTCGACGACTCCGGGCAGGAGGTCACCATCGAGAGCCGGCCGGAGCGGGTGATCTGTTTTGCCCCGAGCAACACCGAGATCCTGTTTTCTATTGGGGTCGGGGACCGAATTGTGGGCATTGACGACTACAGCAACTGGCCCAAGGAGGAGCTGGAGGACATACCCAGCGTCGGTGGGCCGATGAACCCGAATTTTGAGATCATCGCCTCCCTGGAGCCGGAGCTGTTCTTCACCATTGCCGGCATGGAGGAGATGACCGCGCAGCTCGAGGATCTGGGTGTGACCGTGGTGGTGTTTCAGCCCAGCGATTTCGACGGGATCTACCACAACATACAGACCGCCGGCCAGATCATGGGGGTCCCGATCCAGGCGCGGGAGGTCATTGATTACATGCGCTCGGAGGTCTGGCGGATTGAGGAGGCCCTGAGCGGCCTGTCGGAGGAGGAGAGGGTGTCCGTGTTCTACGAGGTCTGGGGTCCCGAGCCCCTGATGACGACGGGTCCCGGCACCTTCATCGATTTCATGATCACCGTCAGCGGAGGGACCAACATCGCCGCAGATGTCAGCGGCGAATGGGTGGAATTCAGCACCGAGGACCTCGTTGAACGCAACCCGGATGTCATCCTCACCACCCTCAGAGACACGATCCTGGAACTCGAGGGCGGCAGGCGTTCCGGATGGGAGAGCATATCGGCGGTGCAAAATGACCGGTACTACCAGATCGACCCCGACATCGTGACCCGTCCCAGCCCGAGGATCATCGAGGGGCTCAGGGCGATGGCCCGCCTCCTGCATCCAGGGGTCTTTGAGTGAGGGAGGAGCTGGGGCGTTGAAGGGCAGCCGCGTTGCCATTCTGATCGGATTGCTCGTCCTCACCGGAGTCTGTGCTCTGGTCGCCCTGTACGGGGGGTCTGTGCGGATGCCGGTGCGGGCCGTGGCCGACACGCTCTGGTCGGCTGCCACCGGGGGGGTGGCCGCAGACCGGTGGCCGTCCAGCTGGCAGGTCATACTGCTTCAGCTCCGTCTTCCGCGGGTGCTGCTGGCGGGACTGACGGGTGCATCCCTGGCCGCGGCCGGCGCCACGTACCAGGGGCTGTTTCAGAACCCCATGGCGGATCCCTTTGTCCTGGGCGTCTCCGCGGGTGCAGCCCTGGGAGCTGCCATTATCATGACCGGTGGCTACAGCGGGGTCATGGTGCCCCTGGCGGCCTTTGTGGGAGCCCTCAGTGCCGTTGCGGTGGTCTATGCGCTGGCGAGGCGTGAGGGAGGAGCCTCGGTCATGACGCTGCTGCTGGCCGGTGTGGCCATGAGCGCCTTTCTCTCGGGCCTGGTCTCCCTGATCATCTTCTTCAGTGGGGAGGAAATGCGTGCCATCGTGTATTGGACCATGGGGGGGCTCGGCCGGTCCAACTGGGGACAGCTGAGGACGGTACTGCCCTTCCAGGCCCTCGGGCTGATCCCTCTCGTCGTCTATTCACGTCATCTGAATGCCATGTTGATGGGCGATGAGACGGCCCTCTACCTGGGCGTCGACGTGGAGAGGGTGCGGAAGTACCTGTTGCTGGGGGCCTCCATGCTGGCGGCGGTGGCGGTTTCGGTGGGTGGGATCATCGGTTTTGTCGGGCTGATCGTCCCGCACATGGTCCGGCTGCTGGCGGGACCGGATCACCGGTTTCTGATGCCGGCGTCGATCCTGGTAGGGGCCCCCTTTTTGATGCTGGCGGATCTGGCGGCCCGGACGGTATTGAGCCCGGCGGAGCTGCCCGTGGGCATCATCACGGCAATACTGGGCGGGCCCTTTTTCCTGTATCTGTTGGTGAGACACCGAAGCTGGAAAGCGTGAGGCGATATTGATGGAGAATGGCGCTCTGCTGACCGCAGAGAAGATCCACGCCGGCTACAAGGGTCGTCGGGTGCTGAGGGGGGTCGGCTTTTCTGCCGACCGGGGACAGATGATCGGCGTAGTCGGCCCGAACGGTGCCGGCAAGACCACCCTCCTGCGGGCCCTGACGGGAGTGATCTCGCTTCAGTCGGGACGGGTCCTGCTGCACGGACGCGACATCAGGCGCTGGTCGCGGCAGCTCATGGCGCGGCATGTGGCAGTCGTTCCCCAGATGGGCGACATCCTCTTCGATTTCACCGTCCGGGACATTGTGTCCATGGGTCGTCTCGCCCATCAGTCCATCTGGTCGGGGGAGACGGGGGCGGATCGAGAGGCCATCGATCAGGCCCTGGAGGTCATGGGTGTGACGGGTTTTCAGGATCGTTCCTTCTGGGAGTTGAGCGGCGGAGAGCAGCGCCGGGTCATAATGGCCCGGGCCCTGGCCCAGAGTCCGGAGGTATTGCTGCTGGACGAACCCACAAGTCACCTGGACCTGGGTCACCAGCGCATTGTGATGGAATATGCGCGAGGCCTGGCCCGAAAGGGAATGGCGGTGGTCGCAGTCCTGCACGATCTGAACACCGCGGCCCTCTACTGCGACCACCTGGTGATCCTGTTCCGGGGCCAGGTCTTTGCCCAGGGCGCCCCCCACAGCGTCCTCAATGGCGACATCATTGAGAGAGTCTACGGGGTCTCTGTTGAAGTGGTCCAGCATCCCCAGTGCTCTGCTCCCCAGGTTCTCATCTCCTCCGGGCTCTGAGCATAAGTGCCCGGGAGGGCACATATTCTTTCGCAGGAAAGGACGGGAGTGCGCATGGGTTCAGATCATCCGTCCAACTGGAGGCAGTGGGTCTGGGCCGACAGGCACCGGCCAGACGCGCCGAGAGGGATGTCGCGGCACCACGTGCAGACGCTCATCATCTTTGCTCTTGTACTCTTCGCCGTGTCCGCGGTCTTTTCTGGCGGGGCGCCGGTGCGGGAGGTGGGCAACTTCGACAGCTGGCCCTTCTGGCTGGAGGAAGCGGGGTCCGGGGCTGCAACTGCAGTGTCGACCCTGCTGGAGGGCCGGGGAGAGGCCGTCGTGGTACTGGGGTTGATTAACCGTCCAGCCTCTCCCGGGGTTGAGGTTACGATCGATGGACGGAAGGTGGCGTCATTCACCGGGTGGAGGGTGGCCCTTTCCGTCTCACCGGGAGACACCATTGCCGTGGTGTTGAACGAGGGGGCGGATCCCGTCCGCGTACGGGTCATTGCAGTCAGCGGTGTTCGAACCCCGCCCCTCGGCCGGGAGTGGTCCCTGGTTCGGGGAGAGGTGATTCTGGGCTCGGTGACCCTGGAAGACCAGTAGGAATGGTGTCAAAAGGTGAGCGAACTCCGGCGCAGCTTCTTGCCTGCAGCGGGTGATAGATGTATAATCTATGGGCAAGATAGAATGAATCTGTTTAACTTGAGGGCGTTAGATGGGCTATAGACATCGAAATGGTTCAGGCAGTTCTGTAGAGGCAAGGTGTTCTCGTACGTCACCCGGTGACGGAGGTGGCGGTGCAGCATTGCTTCATTCCCCAAGGTCCTCAGGCCCCAGCCCTCCGCAGGGAGGGGTTTCCCCAGTGATTCCTGCCCCAACATACGGACTGTTGCCCAATGTGTCCGTGGATGGCCCGGCTGGTGCCGGAAAGACCACGGTGGCCAGGATGTTTGCCCGGCAGGTATGCTTTCGCCACATCGATTCGGGGGCCATGTACCGGGCTGTGACCCTCAAGGCACTGGAGGATGGTCGTTGGAATGCCGAATGTGATGATGCGATCCTGGTGCGACTGGCCAGAAGTCTGGATGTAGAGTTTGTCAGCGACCCCCCCGGGGTGGGGCGGGTCCTGCTCGACGGGGTTGACCGGACCGAAGAACTCCGTTCGAGAGCGGTCGAGGAGGCCGTGTCCCTTGTGGCCAGCTCTCCCGAGGTGCGGGTGGCGCTCACGGCGAGACAGAGGGAACTGGCCCGGGATGGCGGGGTGGTCATGGACGGCCGGGACATCGGCAGCCACGTTCTGACCGATGCGGGATTGAAGGTGTACCTGACCGCAGCGCTTCCGGTTCGCATTGCGCGGCGTCTTCTGCAGCGTCGACAGAATGGAACGGGGATCAGGTGGGAGGATGCCGCCAGGAGTGTGGTCGACAGAGATCGGATTGATTCAACCCGTGCCGTTGCACCACTGAGGCCAGCGCCTGATGCTGTCGTCATTGACAGCACCCATTTGACCCGCTCGGATGTGGTGCGGCAGATGGAGTTTATGTTGCTTGAGCGACTGAAGGATCGCAGAGGGGACTGAGTCCATTGCTATATAATGTGGCGCGCCTGGCGTTGCGCGTCTACATAGGTCTTTTGTACCGCGTGCGGGTGCAGGGCATTGAGAACATCCCGGCAGACGGTGCGGGTATAATCTGTGCCAATCATCTCAGCTGGCTGGACCCTCCCCTGCTGGCGGTGGTGGCTCCCAGGCAGGTGCACTTCATGGCCAAGGAGGAGCTTTTTCGAAATGTCGTTCTCGGCCCCATACTCCGGCGGGCCGATGTGATTCCGGTCAGGCGTGGACAGTCTGATCGTTCGGCCATAAGGCGGGCCATTGGGATCCTGCAGGAGGGGAAGCTTCTCGGGCTCTTTCCGGAGGGTACGCGGGGAAGCCCAGGAGAGCTATCTGATTTCGCCAATGGTGCAGCGTACCTGGCCCTGAAATGTGCAGCTCCCATCATACCCGTGGGAGTGCGGAGCGAGTACCGGCTTTTTTCTGAGATTCAGGTCAGGGTCGGAAGCTCCGTAGACTGGCAGGATCTCAGGCGCTCGAAAAGGGGGGCGGCCGGCGGCGACGGGCGCAGAGGGCGGCGCTCTCTGATGTCGACCCTGACCCGACGCATCAGAGATGAAATTGGAGAACTGACCCATGATTGAAACGGTGGAGTTGTGCCGACGCGGCAGAACGTTTCGGATCCTGACTGTCAGGGAGGGCGGGTTCTGTGATGGTGTGCAGCGTGCAGTGAAGAGTGCCCTTCGGGCGGCGGACCGTGACGCCCCGCGGCAGGTGTTCACCCTGGGTGAGATCGTGCACAATCCCCTCGTCGTCGAGGACCTGCGGGACCGGGGAGTCGATGTGGTGCACAGGCCGGACGAGGTTGCTCCGGGATCGGTGGTGGTAATCCGAAGCCACGGCGTGGCTCCTGAGGTGATCTGTGAGCTGGAGGCGGGGGGAGTGGAGGTTGTCGATGCCACCTGTCCCCGGGTTCGGCGAGTTCAGCGGGCGGCAGAGAGGTATCGCGACCTGAATATCCAGGTGGTCATCGTGGGACGGAGGGACCATCCCGAGGTGCAGGGTGTTCTGGCCAGGTGTGGCCCGGACGGGGTGGTCGTCGAATCGACCGGGCAGGCCGAGTCCCTTCCCTTTGCCCGGGAGAGGGCGGTTCTGTTTCAGACCACCTTTGACCCCGATGAGGGGGCTGCAATCCTCGAGTCCCTCAGGTCCACTGCGAGGGAAGTGCTGGTGGAGAAGACGCTCTGCGATGTTGTCGCGACGCGTCGAAACCTGTTGCAACAGATCACCAGGAGGGTCCAGTCTGTGGTGGTCGTAGGGGGAAAGAACAGCTCAAATACGTCTTTACTCGTAAATATGGTTTTGGAAGCAGGAATACCGGCCTTCCACGTTGAAGATGCCAAGGGCCTGGTGTGTGGCGATTTTTCAGACCTTATCTCAGTGGGTGTAGTGGGAGGAACCTCCACACCGCAGGCTAGTCTGGACGCGGTGAGGGAGAGGATCCTACAGTTCCAGTCGAGTGCTGGCGATCATCGGGAAGATCTGTCATCGGGAAGCCGGTAGGGGTGGGGTGTATTTGGTCTCAGCGGCCCAGTTCACTGCGTTGGTCGGCCCAGGAATTATTGACGCGGCAACTACAGCATGAAGCCTTCCTTAGGTAAGATCGCATGGGTAGCAGTTCCGGGACAGGCGAAGGAGAGGAATTTTCTAACGTGTTCGATGAAGAAAAGGAAATGGGTCACGAGCTGGACAAAAAGCAGGAGGACCAACTCGAGGAAGAAGAGGTTCAGGCAGACGTCGCGCAGCCAGAGGAGGATCAGCTAGCAGAATGCGCCGAGGAACAGGAGTGCGGTTGCTCTCCTGAGGCCGAGGAGGAGGAATCTGTGCCCTGCGCCGAAGACGGGGACGAGAAACCTGTGCCCTGTGCCGAAGACGGGGACGAGAAACCTGTGCCCTGCGCCGAAGTTGAGGGCGAGGAATCTGTGCCCTGTGCCGAAGCTGAGGAAGAGGATGCTGGACCATGCGCCGATGCTGAGGAAGAAGAAGCCATTCCCAGCATGGAGGAAACAGAAGCCGCCCTGGATTTCGAGCCCCTTCAACCCGGCGACGTGGTGCAGGGTGCGGTGGTTCAGGTTAACGACGAGAACGTGCTGGTCGATGTGCGCTACAAGTCCGATGGGGTCATACCCCTGTCTGAGCTGAAGCTGACCTCGGGCCAAAAGCCCCAGGATGTCTTCACCGTTGGCCAGGAGATTCCCGTTTACATCTTGAGTGTCGACGGCCGGGACGGAGCGGTGCTCGCCTCTTACCGCAGGGCTCTGGATGAGATTGCCTGGGATCGTCTTTACGTGTGTCACGACGAGAATGAGGCATTGGAAGCTCCTGTGGTTGAGGAGGTCAAGGGGGGACTGGTTCTCGATGTTTTTGGGCTGCGGGGCTTCATGCCCGCCTCCCACGTGGACCGGGGCTTTGTCAGCGATCTTTCCGACTACGTCGGCCGGCGCGTGCGTTCCCGGGTCATCGAACTCGACCGGAACAAGAACCGCATAATTCTCTCCCGCAAGGTCGTGCTGGATGAGGAGCACGAGGAGAAGCGCGAGGAGACCTGGTCCAATCTGGAAGAGGGTCAGGTTCGCACGGGCGTTGTCAAGGGCGTGACCGACTTCGGTGCCTTCGTGGATCTGGGTGGCGTCGACGGTCTTCTGCACGTGTCCCAGATGTCCTGGGGACGGGTGGATCATCCCTCTGACGTGGTCAATGTGGGAGCAGAGATCGAGGTCAAGGTGCTGCGGGTGGATCCCGAGGACGACAAGATATCTCTCGGCCTGAAGCAGCTTCAGGCAGATCCGTGGGAGAACGTGGACGAGAAGTATACGGCCGGCGAGGGGGTGGAGGGTCGCGTCATGAGAATCGCTCCCTTCGGCGCCTTCGTGGAGCTGGAGCCTGGGGTCGAGGGCCTGGTCCACATCTCGGAGCTGGCCGACTATCACGTGGGTGAGCCCAGTGAAGTTGTCTCCGAGGGCGAGGATGTGCTGGTCAAGGTGTTGCGGGTTCAGCCGGACGAGCGCCGCATAAGCCTGAGCCTGAAGGAGGCGCGCAGGGACCAGGAACAGACCCGGCAGCAGCGTCGGGCCGGTGGTCTCACCCTGGGCGACGTTTTCGGTGACCTGTTGACTGAGACCAGGGATCGCTTGAGCGATGAGAAGAAGAACAGGGAGGAAGGGAAATAGACGGACAGTCCCGGGATGATCGGCCGCCTGAAGCCGCAGGAGTGCGGTTGCGGCGCAAGCTGGAGCATCTTAACGGCTCCATCAATATTGAGGATGGTCCTCTATCCTCCGGGTTCGGTGACATGCATTTGATCCATCGGGCGGTCAGCGATGCGGACGTGCGTGACATCACTCTGGACGTTTCACTGTGGGGACGAGCCCTTCCGTCCCCATTTTTCATCGATGCTCTCACCGGGGGCCCCCCTGAATGTGTCGAGATCAACGCCTCGCTGGCTGAGGCGGCGCGCCGCGCCGGATGGGGCGTGTCCGTCGGGTCGCAGCGGGCCGGGCTGGATCACCAGGAGTGCAGGCGGAGTTTCGACGTTGTGCGCCAGATCAACCCCGACGGTCTCGTACTGGCAAATCTCTCCGCCAGGGCAACGGCGGACCAGGCGCGGGTTGCGGTGGAAATGGTTGAGGCTGACCTGCTGCAGCTCCATCTGAACCCGTGCCAGGAGCTCCTGATGCCTGAGGGCGAGCGCGAGTTCGGGGGGACGCTCCGGGCCATCAGGCGGGTGGTCGAGGAATCGCCGGTGCCGGTGGTGGCCAAGGAGGTGGGTTTCGGGATTTCTGCAGAGGCGGCCGCCGACCTCATCGGCTGTCGGGTTGCTGGCATCAACGTCGCCGGTGCCGGGGGAAGCAACTTTGCCACCATGGAGCTGACCCGCACCCTCTCCCGTGATGCCCGTCCCATCAGAAGCGACGATTTCGCCCTCTGGGGCATACCCACCGCCATCAGCCTGGCCGAGACGGCAGCAGTTGCCTCCCGGGGCCACCGGGTCGGGCTGATAGCCAGTGGAGGAATCCGCTCGCCCCTGGACGGGATCAGGGCCCTGGTCCTCGGAGCGGACATGGTGTCGCTGGCCGCCCCGGCCTGGAGAATACTTCGGGGCGGCGGAGTCGACCATCTTGAGCGGTTCCTGCTGCGCTGGAACCGCGACACCCGGAATCTGATGCTGTTGATCGGTGCCCGGGATATGAACAGCCTTCACCAGCTACCCTACGTTCTCACAGGCCACACCCGGGAGTACCTTCAGCAGAGGGGTTTTCCCACCGTTCGCTGAACCCTGCCGCAGGCATAACCTTCTCCTCGCCGAGGGATAATACGGGCGATTGGAGGGAGGATTGCATGCCTGTTGGTTCTGTCGTTCTGGTGATCGTGGCTGTTGCTGCACTCTTCGGGCTTCTGCACAGGGTGCTGGATCGCATGGGTCTCACAGACTGGGGCACGGCCCTCTGGATCGCATTGATAATTGGGGGCAGCTATGTCAACGTGGTCGTGATCAGAACCCCCGAACTCCGGATCAACCTGGGAGGTGCGGTCATTCCCCTTCTGCTGGCAGCCTTTCTCGTGCGGCGCGCTGATACGGGGGTGGAGCGGGGCAGGGCCGTCATGGCCACGCTGCTTACCGGCATCCTGGTCTTCGGTCTGGGCAAGCTCCTGCCCGAGGACCCTGGGGCCATGCTCATAGATCCCCTGTGGGCTTTCTCACTGACGGCCGGAATAGTGGCCTATCTTCTGGGTCGCTCCAGGCGGAGTGCCTTCATAGCGGGGACCCTTGGAATCGTAACGGCTGATGCCATTCAATACGCCGAGGTGGTGACGCGGGGAATTGGCGGCCGCATATGGATCGGAGGCGGTGGTGCCTTTGATGCGGTGATCGTCGCCGGCATTGTGGCAGTGGGGGTTGCCGAGATCACCGGGGAACTGCGAGAGCGGTTTCACCGCCGTCAGAGGGTCACCAGTGAGGGGGCTGGGTGACATGAAACGACCGCTTCAGGCCGTGATCCTGTTGTCTCTGTCCGTATGCCTCTGCTTTTCAGCCTCCGGGATTGCCGGTGCGGAGGAGCTGAGGGATGGTCATTTCACCGTGATCACCGACCTGGGACAGGAGATTCTGTGCACCGGACGGGTTCTGCAGTCCGGGGATCGTTACATCAACTGGGACAACCGGATGTATGAGGTGTATCGTATCAGCGAACGCAGTGCCTACGCCCGGTATGTGGGCAGGGTGGACCTCTCGAGGGCCACCGGGGAATCCGGGCCCCTGGTGCAGAGGGTGTCCCCGGACACCGCACTGCAGGAGTTTACAGAGGCGGACTCAATTGATGTGGGCATATACCACACCCACAGCGCCGAGTCCTACGTCCCCACCTCGGGTACCGACTCCAAGGAAGACGCAGGAGACGTCCTCAGGGTGGGAGAGGTGATGGCGGAGCGCCTTGAGCGGGAGGGGATCACCGCGATCCACGATCCCACCTCCCACGATCCGCACGATGCGGCCGCGTACACGCGCTCGCGGCGAACTGCGGTCGCCCTCCTGCAGCAGCAGGCCGACGTCCTCTTCGACGTCCATCGCGACTCCGCCCCGGCCGAGAGATACCTGGTAGAAATTGATGGACAGCAGACGTCGAGGGTGCTGCTGGTCGTGGGCCGGGCCAATCCCAACATGGAGGCTAACCTGTCCTTCGCCAAGGCCCTTAAGGGGGCCGCTGATGAGAAGTATCCCGGGCTGATCAAGGGGATTCTCATGGCCCGGGGAGGCTACAATCAGGATCTGGGTCCCCGGGTCCTGCTGTTGGAGGTGGGCAGTCACGAGGTATCCCTGGGGCAGGCAGAGGCCTCGGTGGCCCGCCTGGCCACAGTGGTGCCCGATATACTCCCGAGAGGAGGCGAAGAGGGATCCTCCTCTGCGGCCTGGTGGCTCTTTGCCGCCCTGGTGCTCGGCGGCGGGATCTTCCTTCTGATCTCAACGGGCAACTGGGAGGAGGCCCTGGCCCGGCTCAACCAGTACAACCCCTGGGACGGTGGAGGGCGTGCTCGTTGAGGTGAAGATGCTCCCGAAGGCCATTCCATGAGCGAGCGATATTTTGGTGCAATACTGATTGGGGCTCTCTGGGGGCTGGTCTGCCGGCTCCTCCTGCTACGGGTCGATTACCGGGCCTATCCGTCGTATCCTCACGCCTACACCTCCCACCTCGCCTTCGGCTTCCTTGCCAGCCTGGTGGGCGCCGTGGCGCCGGTGGCCCTGGTCGCTCAGCAGTTTGATGCGGTCACTTTTCTGCTGCTGGTCGCCACCCAGTTTCGCGAGATACGCAGGATGGAGCGGGACAAGCTGCAGCAGCTGGAGTCGATTGAACTGGTGCCCCGGGGTGCCAACTACATCGAAGGCATAGCGGAGGTCTTCGAGCTGCGCAATTACCTGGTCATGTTTGTGGCGGGCGCGGCTGCGGGTGCCGTGCTGTTTTTGGGGGAGTCTCCGGGAGTTGTCACCGGGTTGGTCCTGGTCGGTGTCACCCAGCTGATGCGGTCCGACCTGAGCCTGCATGACGTGGCGAAGATCGATATTGCTCCGGTCCGGTTTGAGGGAACCCAGCTCTTCGTGGCGGAGGTTGATTTCATGAACGTGGCCCTTCCTGAGCTGCGGGATCGGATTGAAAGATGGGGAGTCGGACTGACCATTGAGGCCCGAAAGAGAGAATACCTCGGGGTCCTGGACAACATCGGCCAGCGCCAGGCACTCATCCACGACCTGGTTCATGTTCTCGGCAGCCGGGCCGATGTGGACACACCGGAGCTGAAATCGCAGATGAGAAAGCACCTGGAGACCGGAAAAATGGCCCTCTACTTCTGTCCGGTGGAGGACGACCTGGACAGGATTCTGAAGGTTGCGGCCCACACCCCCGTTCTGAGCAACGCAAGAAGGGGATCAGGGGAGGGATTGTGACATGAAGACCCGGATGGAAAAGTGGCCCGTCGCCTGCATCACCACGGACCCGGAACGGGTGGTGGGGGGAGGGGTTCCCGTGTTTGTTGCCGGCGATGAGGAGGAGATGGCGGAGATGGCCCTGCAGATGTCCAGGATCCTGGACGCCGTCGCCCACGACATGGGAAACGGTGTGTTCCTGGTGGTCCAGCATTAGCGAGATCATCCTGCATGCCCGGCCTCACCGGGAGAGATTCATTGCTCTCAGGAAATCGCGGGGAGATTACTATGTCGAGGGCGGAGGCTGGACGCGGGTCTGTCGAAACATCATGACGTCGGTGTTGGGCCCCCCCGCCCCCGGTGGGGTCGATGGGCCCTGGCGGTACCGCCCCCGGTTGATCTGCCCCGAGAGGTGGACCCGGCCGGTGGTGGTCTATCACTGCTACGGCGGCGCCCACACCTCTGTTGTCAGCGCTGCCCTGCACCTGGGCAGATTGCCCCGTGAGGGTGTCCTCGGCCGGGACGACTTCGAGGGGCTGGAGCAGTTTGACTCCCTTCAGACGCGGATCGGCCAGATCCATCATCTGGGCCGCGACCGCCGGGGCGTGGAGGTGAAGGCCCTCGGCCTGGGCGGCGGGACCGAGGTCCTGTGGCCGCTGTATTTGCAGCTGATGGATGTGGTCGGCTGGAAGCAGGGGGAGATCATCGGCTGTCACACCCTTCCGGCGGCCGGGTGGCTGCTGAGAGTCGGCGGGTTCCTGTCCTGCCGTCTCCGTCTGACCTGGCTGGGCCGCCCCCTGGTGATCCGGGGGGTGAGGCGAGCGCACCCCCGGCTTGTCTGCTATGTTGAGGGCGTCGAACGGAGACTGGACCGGCCCCACCCGCCCCGGTAGTATCTTGCCAGTCTCTCTCTGTTGACGTAGTGTTTAGGAAGCGGCACAGGTGCAGTAGAGGATGGGGGAGTGCATGTGAAATCGGTAGTGGCGATCGTCGGTAGACCCAATGTCGGGAAATCGACCCTGTTCAACCGGTTGGTCGGTGAGCGACGTTCCATTACCGACAGGACCCCGGGTGTCACCCGTGACAGGATCTATGGTGAGGTCGAGTGGACGGGGCGGGAGTTTGTTGCCGTGGACACCGGGGGATGGGAGGATGACCGGCGGGACATGGAGCCCTCTGCGAGGCAGCTTTCGGCGGCGATACGCCGGCAGGCGGAGATCGCCCTGGACGCGGCCGATGCCGCAATCTGTGTCGTCGATGGCCGGGCAGGCATGACCGCCCTGGATGAAATGATGGCTGAGCTTTTGCGTTCGCGGGGGCTACCCGTGATCCTGGCGGTCAATAAGATGGAATCACGGTCGCCGGCCGGGGACATCTCCGAGTTCTACGGTCTGGGCCTGGGCGAGCCCATACCCATCTCGGCGGAGCACGGTCACAACACCGGGGATCTGCTGGACGCGGTGGTGGCGGTTCTGCTGCCCGGGGACGCGGCGGATGAAGGGCGGCAGGACGAGGTCAGGGTTGCGATCGTGGGCCGGCCCAACGTGGGAAAGTCCTCGCTGCTGAACGCGCTGCTGCGTGATGAACGGGTGCTGGTCTCCGAGCGTCCCGGGACGACCCGGGACGCGGTGGAGGTGGGCTGGCGGTGGCAGGGACAGGATTTCGTCTTCGTGGATACTGCGGGGCTCAGAAAGCGTTCGAGGGTGGAGGAGAAGCTGGAATGGCACAGTGTGTCCCGGGCCCTCAGGGCGGTGCGGAGCAGCGACGTGGTGCTTCTGCTCCTGGATGCCCTGGAGATGGTCACCGAGCAGGACGGGCGCATAGCCAACTATACGCGCCGGGAGGGCAAGGCTGCGGTCATCGTGGTCAACAAATGGGACATGGTGGAGGCCGGGGACCAGACATGGGACGATTACACCGACCTCATACATCGGCGCCTTTACCTGGTTGACTATGCCCCGGCCGTGTCCATATCGGCCCTCACCGGGCAGAGGATCATGCGGATCCCGGAGATGGTGCTGGCCGCTCACCGGTGTTGGAGAGCCCAGGTGCCCACATCAGAGCTGAACCGGACGGTCAGACGGATCCTCCAGCGGCACGAGCCCCCCGTTTCCAGGAGTGGACGGAAGCTCCGCCTGTATTATGTCACCCAGGTGGCAGATGGCCCTCCAACCTTTCTGTTCTTTGCCAATGATCCCAGGCTCATCACCGATAATTACCGGCGTTACCTCGACAGGGCTCTGCGTGCAGCTCTGGGCCTGTCGGGGACTCCGGTGCGTCTGTTGTTCAGAAGATCGGAATGAGGAAGGCTTTTCCCCACCTGAAGGCGAATTGGTTATTCTGAGTATATGTGAAGGGAGTCTCAGATGCCTACAGTCCTGGCTGTTTCTATCGGGTATCTGATCGGATCTGTACCCATTGGCTACCTGGTGGGTAAGCTGCACGGTAAGGACATCCGCGATCACGGCAGCGGCAACATCGGCACCACCAACGCCTTTCGCCTCCTGGGTCCGGTCTGGGCCCTCATCGTGCTGATCCTTGATGCTGGCAAGGGGCTGGCTGCGTGTTATCTGGCCGGGCAGCTGGTCCAGCCGTTCTCGCCGGTGGCGGTCGCTGTCAGCGGCCTGCTGGCGATCGCAGGACACAACTGGTCCGTGTTTCTGAACTTCAGGGGGGGCAAGGGAGCGGCGACGACGGCGGGGATCTTTCTGTATATGGCCCCGGTGGTGGTACCAATCGGCCTCGGGATCGTGGTCCTCACCGTGATCCTGACCCGCTACATGTCGCTGGGGTCAATGCTGGGGATTACCATCGGGGCGGTGGTGCTGCAGTTTGGTCCCTACCCTCTGCCCTACAAAGGGGCGGCCCTGGTGGCCGTGGTGTGGCTCGTGTGGCAGCATCGCGAAAACATCGACCGCCTCCGGCGCGGGGAAGAGCGAAAGATGGGGAGCAGCAGGTGAGAGGAGTGTGAACAGATCCCATGGGTGCGAAGGTGGCTGTGCTGGGGGCGGGCAGCTGGGGGACTGCCCTGGCCGCTGTGGCGGCCCGCTGCGGCAATGAGGTCCTGTTATGGGGCCGCAGGGCCGGACAGGTGCGGCAGATGATGCAGACCCGGCATAACCCCGATTACCTTCAACAGTACGAGCTGGCGCCCGCGATCAACCCCACCGCGGACCTGGGCGAGGCACTGCGAGGCAGTGATGTGGTTCTGGTTGCGGTGGCATCCTCGGGCATCAGGGACTTTGCCGGTCGCCTGGCCCTGCAGTACCCGGGGGGCGCTCCCGTGGTCAGCGTCACCAAGGGCCTGGAACCCGGCAGTGACCTGCGCATGACGCAGGTGCTGGCCGAAGAGCTGGAATCAGGTTCAGAGGAGCTTCTGTGCGCGCTTTCGGGGCCGAATTTCGCCGGGGAGATCATCCGCGGTCTGCCTGCCGGCACCGTGGTGGCCTGCAGGGATGAGGAGTGCGCCCGTCGCGTTCAGCAGATTCTGAGCGGTCCTGGCCTCCGGGTATATACCAGCGACGACCTGGTGGGCGTGGAGCTGGGAGGGGCGCTGAAGAACGTCTACGCCATCGCGGTGGGAATGGTGGATAGCCTGGGACTCGGGGTCAACATCCAGTCGACCCTGATAACCCGCGGCCTGGCGGAGCTGGCCAGGCTCGGCGTGAGGTTGGGAGCCCACCCCTTCACCTTTGCGGGGCTGTCCGGCCTGGGTGACATGGTGCTGACCTGCACCAGTGACCTGAGCCGGAATCGCCGGGCGGGACTGGCCCTGGGCCGGGGCCAGACCGTTGAGGAGATTGTGGCCACCGGGGAGACGGTGGAGGGGATCCGCGCCACGCGAGCGGTCCGGGAACTCGCCCACCGGTGTGACGTCGAGATGCCCATCGCGGAACAGCTGCACCAGATCCTGTTTGCGGGGAAAGCCCCAACAGCGGCAGTGGAGGAGCTGATGGAACGGGCTGCCCGGACCGAGCGCGAGGAGGAATTTGTGACGGGGTCGGGCATCCTGGGTGGGTATCGCCCGTGAGTCCCTGAACGGGGTGCCGCTTCGCGAAGGTTGATGATGTGAAGACGGGACTCAAGGTGCCGCAGAAACGCCACCATCCTTTGTCGGAGCGCTGCGTCCAGAGATGCTTCATATACGAGCCCAGAGGGATGAACGGATATCTCCAGGGCCCTCTCCATCGGCTTGTTAAAGGGGGCATCCTCCGGTTGCCAGGACAGCTTGTTCGCCACCAGTATGATTGTGTCCAACACACATGCCCCGGATCTCAGCGCTCGGTGGCAGGCGATAGCGCCGGGTATGGCTGCGTCGCCAATGTGAACAGCTCCCGGGCGAACACCGCGGACACTTTCCCGTGAAGAAGGGAAGGGGGCCTCGGCAGGCGGAACACCGATACCGAGAAATCAGGCTGCCTCGAGCTTTTTCACCGGCCACCAGACCTTGCTCACAACGTGCAGCGGGCTGCGGTTGCTGGGCGGCCCGTCGGGGTCCGCGTCGAATCGTTCAGCGAGCCTACCGGGCGTCAGGACGGCTTCGCCGGGCTGTTTCCGCCTGCCGGAGCCACCAGGAAACGCGCAACGTCCCGTTGGAGCTGGGATCAATCCCTGTCTACAGATGCTTCAGGTCTGGTGTCATGGCTCCCTTCCCTGACCTGTGAAGGGAAGCGTCCAGACGTCTAGACCATCCTTATGGCGAATTCCGGGCAGTCTGGAGCACAGTATCCACAGAGTATGCACTCATCGGGCCTGATCTTGCAGATGCCGTCCTCCAGGTAAAGGGCGTCGTTGGGGCAGCGATCCAGGCAGGTGCCGCAGCCGCTGCAGAAGGGTGCGATAAACACCTGCTTGGTGTTCTGGGCCGTCTCCTTCCACAGCCTCTCATCCACCTTAGAATCCTCGAGGAGTGCCACGTTCACCAGCAGCTCCTTGGCATTGACCATGCCCACTGCCACTACATCAATGCCCTTCAGCGAGGTCACGAAGTCGAGGGCTCCCCTGCGGTCTCCCAGCAGATTGCCCCCCGCATAGGCCTTCATTGCATACATCGGCCTGCCCGTCCTGTGCACCCCCTCGATCGCACGGATCATATCGTCCCGGTCCCCGTCGAGGACTCCGTGTCCCGTCATGTTGATCAGCGGGAAAATGACCTCGACCGCATCCTCGTCTGCTGCCCGTTCGACCACGGCTGCGGAGTGGGTGGCAATGCCCACCCGCCCGATGATCCCGCGCGCCCGGTAGTCCCACAGGCATTGCAGGGCGCCGCGCCTCTCCTCGAAGACATCGGGCTTCACCCTGGCCGCGTGAAGGTGGAAGATGTCGATGTGCTTCAGTCCGAGTTCCTCCTGGGCCTCGATTACAGCCTCCTCCATGTCGTCGTAGGATTCCGCAGCGGACTTCGTTGCGACGTAGATCTTGTCGCCCGCGTGCCTATCGAGGGCGTACCGGATGTGGGGGTAGGTACCGTAGCTCTGGGCGGTGTCGATGAAGTTGACGCCGAGGCGGAAGGATTCGAGCAGGAGCTCGCCTCCCTCGGAGGCTGACAGACCCTTTCCCGCCGGTCCCATGGGCAGCACGCCGAAGCACAGGGTGCTCACCTTCCACCCCTGGCCCCAATCGATCATTTTCACTGTGTGCACCTCCCGGAATACTCTCTACAGCCCGGCGGTCGAGGCCGGGGAATTCGCCCCCGCCTGGGCCCGATTTTGTGGCGCCCGGCGGACATCGCGGTTTGGGTCGACTGGTGGTGTCAGACATGACATCAGACCCTCAAGCGACTGGGGCCTGGACCGCCCTGGCTGAGAAGAGGCAGAAGGGAGTCCAGAAAATGCCCCATGCATACTATACTCTTTGGACGGCAGAGTCCATTTTCCTCCGAGCTTTGCAAACCCGACCGATTGCTGCAGAGGACCCTGCCCCCTTGACGGAGAGCACGAAGAGCTGGAGTGAACCCTCAGAAATCGGCGGGCACGTGGTCTTGAAGCAAAGCAGGCTGAGTTCTTCGGCATGCAGCCTGCTCGGGATCGAGATAGAGTAGCCGGGATTGATCGGCAGATACTGCCCTTGAGAAACAGCACCTTTTGCTCACCAGTTGCGTTGATCTTTGGCCTGGCGTGCAAGAGTTGACGGTCCTTAGCCCCGGAGTACATCAACTGATGCATTCCCGGCAGGGCTGTGATCTTCCGGCCAGTGCCTGAATACGATCATACAGGAGTTCGCCGAGGTGGATGCAGGATGCATTTGCTTGGCCACACTCACAATCAGGCATATATCAGCTGGAGGGGCAAACTCCTCGCTAACCCGGGGTGTTGGGGTTCTCATCTGAGCACAGAGGGAAATCGCTGATGTCCGTTCTCATAGCGGGTGTCTATCACGAGCAGGTCAACCTGGGCTTTCTGCATGTGAAGTACGATGCTCTGAGGCCAAAAGAGGACTATGAGAGACTGAAAGTTCCTGGTGCGGGAGTCTGATCCTGACGACGTGCTACTGAGGCGACCGGCTTGTGCCTGAGCCCCATGAGCATTCGGTTTCCGTCGGGGCGCCTCCCAGGTTCATTCAGCGTCAGCCGGGCGGCATTGTCGGTCGTGCCGGGCCCTGCTGTAACGGTCACTCTGCGACAGAACAGACCGCCCGGGCCGGCGATCCAGCAGGAAGGTGGCAGTCCCAAACTGAGGATTCTCCCGCCTGTTCATATTATCCCCTGCACTTCATATACATTACTGTCCGCGTGCGGACAAGTGATCATGGTGTGTCCGGGAGGAAGGGACCGGTGTGCCGAAGGAGGGATGCTGGGGCATGGTAGAAGATAATGGAGCGGCGGTCTTTCACGACATAGCCGAACGCACAGGCGGAGATATCTACATTGGGGTGAGTGGTCCTGTCAGGACGGGCAAGTCCACATTCATAAAGCGGTTCATGGATCTCATTGTCCTGCCGAATATAGTGGACAAACACGAGCTCGAGCGGGC
>PWUC01000232.1 GCA_003562655.1 Clostridia bacterium | reverse complement strand
CAGCAGCACCAGGACCAGTTCCGTCCAACCAAACCTCACTGCAACCACCTCCGAGTTATTCTGAGTCAGCATCATAACCACAATCCCAGTATATCAGACAGGCTGTCCATACCACTACGAAGCGACGATCCTGTTCCACGGAAGGCAAGCATTCCCTCTCGATTGTGCCCTGCTGCGTCGAACCCGACCCCGAGGTGCTGTTCATCGCTGGCGTGTGAAAGGCCCGACGAGTTGTGCCACCACCTTTTCGTGGGACTCGAGCATTTTATGCGACCTGTGCATACTACCGCCGGTGGAAGGAGTTTGATAGACTGGGGATGAACTCAGATGGTCCGGGTTCTGCATTTTACCATTGGGAATTGGCCGGTGTATGCCTCCGGCAAGATGGTGAGGATAGGACTGGTAGCATTCATTGAGAAAGGGGAGATGGGTGTGGACGAGGTTCGCGTAGTCTTGATCGGTCTGGGTGCCATGGGCGCAGGTATAGGAGAGGTTCTTGCCCGGAGGAGGGGCATTCGCATCGTCGGAGCCGTGCGCGCCAACCCCGCATATCACGGCAGGGATCTCAGTGAGGTCCTGGGGCTGGAAGAAGAGATGGGCGTCGACATATCCGGTGATGCCGGGGCAGTGCTGGCAGAAACGGATCCGGATCTTTGCATGATCAGCACCTTCTCCTTCACCCGGGAAGTGAAGCCGCAGATTTTACAGGCTCTCGACTGCGGCTGTGACGTGATAACGATTGCCGAAGAGATGGCCTTTCCTGCTGCGGCAGAGCCTGAGATCACCGAGGAGATCCATCAGCGGGCCGTTGAGCGGGGTAAGACCGTTCTGGGTACGGGAATCAACCCCGGCTTCATCCTCGACGGACTGATCATTGCCCTGACCGCTGCCTGCACCGATGTGAGGACCATCAAGGCCAGAAGGGTCAATGATCTGTCTCCCTTCGGACCTACGGTCATGCGGACACAGGGAGTTGGAACGACGCTGGAGGAATTCGAAAGGGGCCTGAGAGACGGCACCATCGTTGGCCACGTGGGTTTTGTGGAGTCAATGCACATGATCGCATATGCCCTGGGATGGAAGCTGGACAGGATTGAGCAGGAGCGGAAGCCCATCATGGCCGACGAGCAGCGCAGGGGACAACACATCACTGTGGAGGCTGGGATGGTCGCTGGCTGCAACCACACTGCGCGCGGATACATCAACGATGAGCCTGTCATCGTGCTGGAACACCCCCAGCAGGTGCAGCCCTCGGCCGCGGGTGTAGACACCGGAGACTACATAGATATCGACGGAGTGCCACAGATCTCCCTGGGGATCAAGCCCGAGATCCCGGGAGGAATCGGTACCATCGCCCTTGCTGTGAACATGATCGGCCCGGTTCTCGCTGCGTCGCCGGGATTGGCGACCATGGTTGACCTGCCGTTGCCCCGGGCCGTTCTTGGTGATGTGCGCGAGACCGTGGAAGCATTGCAGAAGTCCTAGAGTCTGAGAGGAGGCAGGGTTGTGAGTGTGAGGGCAGCAGTCGGTGACTGGGTGCAGATTGAGGAGACGGTCCTTGATGTGGGCGAGCGGGCGCCCCAGGTGCCCGAGGATACCCAGAAGGTTCCCCTGATCATGCGGGTCAAGGGCTTTGCCACCGAAGAGGCGGATCTGGGTGACGACGTCACTGTCGAGACCATCATCGGCAGGAAGGTGCGTGGGAAGCTGGTCGACCTGGAACCCAGATACGAACACGATTTCGGCCGTCCCGTGGTGGAACTCATCAGTGTGGGCCGCGAGGCGCGTCAGATGCTTCAGGACATCCTGGGTTCCGAGGGAGGTGAGGGAACATGACTCCGAAAGACACATCCTATGATGCGGTGATGAGCCGACGAAATCAGATCATGGCAGATGCCCTGGGACTCGACTACTCCAGGTTTGAGCGGGGACCCATGGCCTTCGACTATGAGGCAATGATGAGCGAGACCGGGTATGATCTGGATGAGGTTAGAGCGGTGCAGCGAAGGATGGGGGTTGGCGATACCCCTCTCCTGGAGCTGCGCAACATCACACGCATGGTGCGGAGCATCTCTTCCCCGGGAAGGGGCGCGCGAATTTTCGTCAAGGATGAGGCGTCCAACCCCTCGGGCAGTTTCAAGGCCCGCCGCGCGGCCCTGAGCGTCTATCAGGCCAAGAAACTGGGTTACAGGGGAGTCATTGCAGCCACCAGCGGCAACTACGGTGCAGCCGTTGCCTCCCAGGCGTGCATGCAGGGCATCAACTGCATCATCGTCCAGGAGCTGTTCGACAGCCGCATGGTGGGACAGCCGGAGATCATGGAAAAGGGCAGAAAATGTGAGGCCTATGGGGCCGAGGTCGTGCAGCTGACGGTGGGGCCCGAGCTCTTTTACCTGATGCTTCTACTCCTGGAGGAAACCGGGTACTTCAACGCCTCCCTGTATACGCCGTACGGCATAGCAGGGATCGAGACCCTGGGTTACGAGCTGGCGGAACAGGTCCGGAAGCGATGCGGCCGCGATCCGGATGTCGTAATGGTGACTCATGCCGGCGGGGGCAACATGACAGGCACGGCGCGGGGCGTGTCCAAGGCCGGGTGCACGAATACTCAGATGGTGGGAGCCAGTGTGGATCTCAGCGGACTGCACATGGCCAGCGACGGGGATTTCAACCGCAAGTCCTTCACCACGGGGCACACCGGCTTCGGAGTTCCCTTCGCCACCTGGCCGGACCGGGCAGACGTTCCGCGCAACGCAGCCAGGTCTCTGCGCCACATGGATCGTTACGTCCTTCTGCACCAGGGAGAGGTCTTTTACGTGACGGAGCTCCTGGCCGTCCTCGAGGGCCTGGAAAGAGGGCCGGCGGGCAACACCTCCCTGGCGGCCGCTGTGGCCGTGGCCCAGGAGATGGACGAGGACCAGATACTGGTCGTGCAGGAAACAGAATACACAGGTGCCGGAAAGCACCCCACAGCGCAGCTGACCTTTGCCCGGGACAACGGCGTGGAGGTCCGGCGCGGTGATCCCGCGGACAACGTCCCCGGAGAGCGCATTGTCATTCCCGAGCATCCGGACCAGATCAAGCCGCGGGACTTTCCCATGGACCGCATGCGGAGGTCTCTCATTCGCAATGCGGTGAGGCACAGCGAACTCGACACAGTGGGACCCAGGGAAGTGACATTCCTCTGCGAGGAGACCTCGACGGACCGGGATTTTGTGCTGGGAGTGCTGGAGGAACTGGGGGTTTCTGTCAACCCATAGGAGGAGATAGTCGTGACAGGGAGAGAGCAAAAGCGCGTAGACAGGCGCCCTGATGACTTCGAGGTGCGACGGAAGCACCTGGAGGATCTGTCTGACGAACAGCTGCGGCAGCGGTTCTGGGATCTGACCGACGAAATTGTCAAACCCCTGGTGGACCTGGCCCGCACCCACACCTCTCCTTCCATTGAGAGGTCGGTTCTTCTGCGGATGGGGTTTTCCAGCCTTGAGGCCAAGGACATCGTTGACCGGGTTGCAGACCATGGGCTCCTGGGCAAGGGAGCAGGCAATGTCGTGGTCCGGGTGGCCGCTGGCTGTGACATGGATGTGCGAGAGGCAGGACTGGCCCTCATGGAGGGGCAGTGCTGGGAGGAAGCCGTGCAGATCTTTCGCAAGGGGGGTGGCTGCTGATGGCTCTGGGTCCAGAGGACAGAATTGACATAGAGGAGATCCTGGAGGATCTCGATAACTACCGCCCCCGGCGGCGGGGCTGGGAGTGGCGAATCCCAGACCCGGATGCAGGTCCCTTCGACTATATGCAGACGTCAGAGCCGCTCAAGAACGGCATCCCACTGCCGGCGGGCACACGGAGCTTCGCCGGAATTGATCCGCAGCCTGAATGTGTCATAACGACGGAGATTGCTTCGGGGCGTTTTGAGGATGATATCCGCCGGATGCGCATGGCAGCCTGGCACGGGGCCGATCACATGATGGTGATTCGCACGGCGGGACAGAGCCACTTCGACGGCCTGATCGAGGGGACTCCCGAAGGTGTCGGGGGCATACCCATAACCCGCAAGCAGATTCGAGCCACCCGGAAGGCTCTCGACATGATCGAGGACGAGGTGGGCCGCCCCCTCAACTTCCACTCCTATGTCAGCGGCGTGGCGGGACCGGAGATCGCCGTGCTCTTTGGCGAGGAGGGAATGGCCGGGGCGCACCAGGATCCGCAGTATAATGTTCTCTACCGCAACGTGAACATGGTCCGGTCCTTTGTGGACGCAGCTGTGGCCAAAAGGATCATGAGCTGGGCTCAGATGCTGCAGATCGATGGAGCCCACAACGCCAACGCGACGGCCCGGGAGGCCTGGAAGGTGATGCCGGAGCTTCTGGTGCAGCACGCGATCAACACCAGTTATTCGGACCAGGTGGGCATGCCCCGGGATATGATCGCCCTTTCCACGGTGCCGCCCACTGCGCCACCGGCACCTGCCATGCGAATGGATCTTCCGTACGCCGTCGCCCTCAGGGAACTTTTCGCTGACTGCCGCATGAGGGCCCAGATGAACACCCGCTACATCGAGTCGGACACCCGGGAGGCCACGGTCACTCACGTACTCAATCTCCTGGTCTCGCGGCTGACGTCGGCCGACATTCAGAGCACCATCACCCCTGACGAGGGGCGCAATGTCCCCTGGCATCATATGAATGTGGCAGCGGTGGACACCGCGAAGCAGGCCCTGCTGGGGATGGATGGGCTTCTGGACATGGTGGAGCTGAAAGACGAGGGCGCCCTTGTCGAGAGAAAGCGTCAGATCATCGAGCGGGCGGTGCTCTTCTTGGAGGAAATCCAGGAGGTCGGCGGGTATTTCGAGGCCGTTGCCCTGGGCCACTTCGTCGATTCGGGCAACTACCCGGAGAGAAACGGCGACGGCATTGCCCGGGACATTGACGGCGGGGTTGCGGCGGATTCAGTCGTTCCCCGCGATGATGATTACATGGCCCCGGTTTGTGAGCACTTCGGATATAACAACCTTCCGGACGGGCAAAGGGCCTGCGCTGCCATCGGCGCATGCACCCTCTGCGACCTCGACCGGGTGATCTACATTGACGAACTCGATCCCGAGGACAACGTTCACAGCCGCCTTGAGGACAATAGACAGATGAGGGAATCCGGATCGATCAGGCCGGAGGTCGAGTGGTTTGGAGACGGCATTCTGACCGTCAATATGATGCTGCCGACCTCAGAGGAGATCGCGAGATACGCGGCCCTTGAGATGGCCGAGCGCATGGGGCTCGAGGATGCCGCCGTGATCCACGCCGGCAGCATGCACCCGGTGGAGGGCACATATGTCGAGGTCCGGGGCAGGGTTGGCTTCTCCATTGATCCCGAAACCCTGGTCATTCCCGAGAAGGAGGAGCTCCTTTCCGAGGACGAGATCCGGGCTTCCATCGACGCAGAGCCCATGAAGGTGGTGGCGGCCACCGTCGGAGAGGATGAACACTCCGTCGGGATGCGTGAGATCATCGACATCAAACACGGCGGGCTCGAGCGGTACGGGATCGAGTGCGAGTATCTCGGTACGTCGGTTCCCATCGAGAAGGTCGTCGATGCTGCCATTGAGATCGACGCCGAGGCAATTCTGATCAGTACCATCATCACCCACGCTGATGTGCACCGCATTCACATGAAGCGGCTGGACCAGCTGTGCCGGGAGAAGGGGATCCGCGACAGCGTCATTCTCGTGGGCGGCGGCACGCAGATCACTGATGATCTGGCCAGGGAGTGCGGGTTGGATGCCGGATTCGGGCGCGGAGCCACCGGATATGATGTGGCAAGCTTCATCGTCAAGGGCCGCGGCTGAGCGCAGTGCAAGGGGGCGGGCCGGCTCCCGCCTCCCTTGCACTGATGGCTGGAGGTAAGATCGTGAACGTAGATGTACTGGTGGCTGAGATCGGCAGTACGACCACGGTGGTCAATGCCTTCGACGGACTGGACACCGGTGATCCCCGGTACCTGGGGCAGGCCATGGCCCCCACCACCGTCGAGCAAGGTGATGTTCTGCAGGGGTTGGATGCGGCAGTGCAGGCCCTGAGGCACCGTCTCGGAGTGCAGCAGTTAAACTGGGAGCTGATGCTCGCCTGCTCCAGCGCTGCCGGGGGCCT
>PWUC01000247.1 GCA_003562655.1 Clostridia bacterium | reverse complement strand
CGCCCTCCAGGAGCCTCGGGTACGCGGCCAGCACCCCCCGAATGACGAGGGGTCTTCCGATGGGGATGATGCCCAGGCGACACGAGATAAATCCTCCCAGCCTCACGGTGACACCCGCGGCGGACAGGGCATTGTGTAGGACGATCTCCTCCTCGGGGTAGCCCACGACCCCCAGTACCTCCAGCAGCAGCGGCAGCAGCCTACGCCCACCCCCGGCCAGTCCCACCGCCTTCACCGCCACCCCCCGGCGGTCCCTTCCGAAGGAGTGAACCTCACCGATGCGGGCGGAGTGGGAGTCGAAGGGCCGGAGCCCCAGGAGTTCCTCCGCGGAGGGAATCCGGTCCCGGGGAAGCCTGCCGACATGGATGCCGGCGGCGGTGACCGAGGTGTGCACGCCCCCGAAGCAGTGATACACGACCACGGGCCGGGTCCATTCCTCCGGGTAGAGGAGCCGGGCACGGTAGGGCCAGGAGCGGTCACCGTCCCCACCTGCAGGGACGGGCGGGCCGAAGAGGGACTCCAGGAGGTTTCTGCACAGGGGGGTCCAGCGGCCGCCGGCCACATGATGGTGTCCCCCGCCGTCCCGGACCGCGAGGATCCTTCGGTCCACCGCCGGGGCGGGAGGACACCGATGAAGGATGATGCGCGGCCCGGAGCACGAGCTAATGCTGAACCACCATGAAGACACCATTTCCCAGGTCGTGGGTCATGGCGTCCAGGATCCTCGCCAGGGTCTCTGCCACCCGCGCCATCTCCTCCTCGGTCTCAACGACGAAGACCGGTATCCCGCCGGCGACCTTGCCGGGTTCGGTGGTGACGCACGCCACCGGCCATTTCTCGAGCCTCGCCTTCACCTCACAACCCCTCCCCCGCTCCCCGCCGGGCGTTGTTCAACAGGGGAGCCTCCTGGGCTACGCGGATGGCCCTCTCCGGATCGCGCTCGGCCGGGCAGAAATACAGACCCACGATGTGCTTCTCCAGGTTCTTCCTCGCCATGGGCTTGAGCTCGGGCGTGTCCACGTCCTGGCGGTTGCCCATGACGTGAACCAGGTCGTGGACTATGGCCTGCCTCTGCCCCATGTTGGATATGACTCCCCGGAACTCGTCCCTTCGCGGCTCCACCGTCAGCCCGACGCCCCACTCTTCGATCCTCTCCTTCATATGAGGAAGCCCCACGTTCATGATCTGGACGTCGCCGACGTAGAGGTTGGCGCCGTCGAACCGGATCGGTGCCTGCCTTACCACCGCCACATCCTTCAGCCGCAGGTCGCCCCGGATGAGCCGCACTCCTCCCACCAGCAGGGCCCCCGCTGCCAACCCCCCGATGGGGCTCCAGAGGATGACAACGCCCGAACTGGCCGCTCCGAGGAGCATCACCAGGTAGTTTCTCAGTTCGAAGACCTCCGCGATGCCCTCGATGTAGTTGGCACCCCGGGGCACCAGCTCGATGGACTCCAGCTCCTGCAGCTTATCGCGCTCCATCCTGCGGACCTCCCGGAACTGGGTGGCCACCAGGAGCAGGAAGGTGACGGCATCGTACTGGCCGGCGGCCAGCGCCGCGGGTGCGACCGCTCCCACCAGTCCCGCCAAAAAGCCGAAGGCGAGGTGAACGGTGTAGGCATGGGGATACGATGGATAGGAGCGGTAGTCGACGCGCAAGAGCACCAGCCGGCCCACCAGGCCCCACATCACCCCCACGGCTATGGCGACGAGCAGATGGCGTTCGCTCATGTCAATCCCATCGCTTCATCAGCGGGCACGGCCGCCGGTATCCCAGGGAATATACTGCCCGAGGCGCGCCCGGGCCTCCTCCCAGCTTCCCGACGAGATCACCAGAAACAGCGCACCGCCCAGGAGAACGAGCAGCAGCAGCCACAGGGCCGAGGGCCCTGTCTCTTCCTCGCCGCCCCCCGGAACCACGGCCGGCACCACGCTCGCCAGCCGGCTCACGCCGCGTTCGGCCTCCTCGAGGGAATTCTTGACGCTGCCCACCTCCAGGAGCAGGACCCGGGGGCCGAGGTCCTGGTTGTAGTCACCGCGACCGAGCAAGATACCCTTGACCAGCCCCGGATACTCCTCGTCGGCGGCCGCCTTGAGGGACTTTGCGAAGGACAGGTTGGCGTTCATGTTGGGGTTACCCCGCCCGACCACCAACAGGATGCGCGCCACGTCCTCGCCGTATATCTCCGCCGTGTAGCCCTCCCGGGGACCGGTGTCCCGGTGCACGTCGAAGAGGGCCTGGGGATCCCTCTGCAAAAGCTGCACCGCCGTCCGGCGGGAACGCACGTAGGCGGCGGCATCGTGGGGATCGTGAACCGTGGGGTCGTGCTCGACCCTGAGGTGGGTGTTCTCCAGCTCCTCCGCCAGGGTCTCCCCCACGGCCAACACGTCCCCGTCCCCCTCCTTGGAGTCCGTGCCCGAGGTGGGGATGTAAGACTCGGCGCTGTGGGTGTGATAGATCCCCACGTCCACGGAATCCGCCTCGGACACCCGCGAGACCATCAGGTCCTGGGCGGAGGTCAGCTCCAGAAACTCCAGCTGCTCAACAGCCCGTGACAGGTCCACCCTGCCGATGTAGCGGGCATAAGCCTGCCTCTCTCTCACCTCGTGCACCTCGTACATCCGGTTGTCCTCGTTGATGAACCTGTCCCCGACATGAAGCACCCGTCCGGTCTGGAGGAGCTCCTGCCCCATGTCCGTCAGCAGGGTCAGGTAGCCATCGCCCAGTTCCTCCGCACGGACCGGGGACGCCAACATCGCCAGGACAATGACCACGATCGAAAGCACGGTGAATCCAGTTTGCCAGCTCATCGTCACCGCGTCCCCCCTTCAGCGACCCTCTGTCGGCTGATTCGCTCCCGCACTTCGCCGACGATCTCCGCCACTCCAACGGCGATGACTCCCGCGATGATGACGGCATCAAAGGCACCGCCTCCTCCTATCCATATCCTTCCCGGGATATCCCGGGCGATCATCTCACCGTACTGGATCAAATCAGCGACCACTATTCCCAGGGTGCCGGCGATGAAGGCACTGCGCCGCGACCGACCCAACAGGTAGGCGACCAGCCCCGCGGTTATGGGGAAGATCCACAACGGATCGATGATCATGGTGTCCGGATCGTCCGGAAGCAGCCGGCCCATGAAGAAGATGAGGACCCCGGTGAGAACCACCGCGGTGACCGCCCGGGCGCGTTCAGCACCGGTGTCGGCCCGCCGCAGCAGGTACACTCCTAAAATGAGAGGCACGAGGGCACCGCCGGCGTTGACCTGCAGCTCGGGATCACGGACCACCACCAGGTTCACGTAGCTTCCGCCGAAGATGAGGGCCATCCACAGCACGGCCCCCCAGTCGGTCAGCCCCATGCGGTCCAGCACCCGGTGCAGCAGTCCGAAGACGGCGGCGACCGTCAGGGTGATCAGCAATATCGAACCAATGGGCATCACTACTCCTCCCTCCAGGGACACGCAGCTCAACGTCAATATTATCCCTGAAGGATTGATGCCTTATGCTAAGAGGAAGGCTGCTGCTGGATGCAGCATCAGCGTGAGGTACAGAATCCGCGGCCGCGCAGGTACTCGGCGGTCTCCCCGGTGATGACGTAGGGAACCTCATGACAGAACGCAGGTCCACGAACGTTAAGCAAAAACAACAGGCGCCGGACATCTGCATTCCAGCGCCCCAGGTAATCGGACAGTCCCCCGGCTCCGCCCTCAGAGAGCACCCGCAGGGCCGGGGCCGCCACGGACACCAGGTCGGCCCCCATGACCATGCTCTTCACGGCGTCCAGGGGTGAGCGCACCCCGCCGCTGGCCACCACGGCCACGTCCCGCGGGGCCGCGCCCGCGACGGCAGCGGTCTCGGCCAGGGCCGAGCAGGTGGGCAGGCCCCAGGCGGCGAAGTCGCCGGGAAATACCGGCGGCGAGCCCTCCCCACCGCAACGCTCCATCTCGATGCGGGCGAAGTTGGTGCCCCCCGCTCCGGCCACGTTGATGCCCGAAACCCCGGCATCGATCAGAACCCGGGCGGATTCGGCCGAGATGCCCGAGCCCACCTCCTTGGCCACCACCGGCACGGGGGACTCGGAGACCGTGCGGGCCACGCACTCGGCGGTGCCGGCGAAGTTCCTCTCGCCCTCGACCATGAGGATCTCCTGGCACGGGTTCAGGTGAAGCTGCAGGACATCGGCACCCACCATCTCCACCGCCCGCACGGCCTCGGAGGGGGAGGCCCTGGCCGACAGGTTGGCCAGGATGAACCCGTCGGGGTCGATCCCCCGCACGACCGAGAAGCTGTCCGAGCATCGGGGATCATCCAGGGCGATGCGCTGGGATCCGACGGCCATGCCCCAGCCGGCACCCCGGGCAGCTTCGGCGAGTCCCTGGTTGATGTCGGAGGCCTCGGCGGGACCGCCGGTCATGGCATCAATGAAAAATGGGGACGGAAGGACTCGCCCCCAGATCCTTGTATGCAAACTGATATCGTGCAGGGAGACATCCGTGGCCGCCTGGTGGACCAACCGCACATCATCGAACCCAGCAGAAAGCGGGCCGTCGCTCCCCTTGAGCGATAGCTCCAGGTGCTGCCTTTTGCGCGCCAGCCGCTCTCCTGATCCGGAAGGGTCCGACACTGAACCGCCCCCCGGCTGGTTCAAGTCGGTTCGTCTTCCTTGTCTTTCTTCTCCTCGTTGCTCAGGCGGTCGCGGGTCTCAGTGAGAAGATCACCGAATACATCACCGAGGGTCAGACCGCCGGTGCGTCGCTGGTGGCGGCTGAGATCCTGCTCCCTCCGCGCCTCCTTGAGGCTGAGGCTGATGCGGCGCTCCTCGGGCTGTACTCGGAGCACCTTCACCAGGACATCCTCGCCTTCGGAAACAACTTCGCTGGGCTCTGCCACGTGGTAGTCGGCCAGCTCGGAAATATGGACCAGGCCCTCAACTCCGGGCTCTAGCTCCACGAAGGAACCGAAGGGTGCGATGCGCATGACGCGGCCATCCACGACCTGGCCGGCGGCGTAGTTCTCGTCGACGCTCTCCCACGGATCGGGCTGCAGCTGCTTGAGGCCGAGGGAAATCTTGTCCTCGTCGCGGTCCACGCGCAGGACCTTGACTTCGATCTCATCGCCGACCCTGACGACGTCCGAGGGGTGATCAACCCGTCCCCAGGACATCTGTGAAACGTGAAGCAGGCCGTCGACACCGCCGAGATCCACGAATGCGCCGAAGTCGGTTATGCCCTTGACGACGCCCTCTCTGACCTCACCCTCCTCGAGAACGGCCCAGGTCTCTTCCTTCTGCAGCTCGTGCTCCTCCTCGAGCACGGTCTTTCTCGAGAGGATGATGCGGTTCTTGTTTCTGTCCAGCTCGATCACCCGCGCCCGCACGGACTGTCCCACGTACTGCGACAGGTCGCTTACGAACCCCCTATCCACGTGGGATGCCGGCATGAATCCGCGGAGACCATATACGTCCAGAACCAGCCCGCCCTTGACCTCCTCGACCACGGGCACCTCCACGGTCTCGCGGTCGTCCTTGGCCTTGTAGAGGCGATCCCAGGCGATCTCATCGAGGGCACGGCGGTACGAGGCCAGCACCGCGCCGTCGCGGCCGTCGACGCTCAGAATGTAAACGGGAATCTCCTGTCCCACGGTGAAGACATCCTGGGGCTTCTGACCCGAGGTGAGTTTCAGCTCGGACAGAGGAATCACCCCGTCGGACTTGTACCTGACGTCGACCAGGACGTTCTCATCGTTGATCTGCACGATGGTGCCCTCGACCACGTCTCCCGGTTGAAGAGGCTCGAAATCGAGGGCCGCCTCCGTCTCCTCCATGCTGGGAATAGGCTCCTCTTCCTCCTCGACGGCCTCTCCCTCGTCGGCGGGACATACCTCCTCTGCCTCGGCCTCGGCATCGGTGTCCTCGAGCTCGGGCTCGTCCTGCATCTCGCATTCGCAGGGTTCATCGGCCTCAACCTCGACCGACTCCTCCTCGACGTCCTCGACCCCGGGTTCATCCTCGCACTCGCAGCAGGCATCTACTTCTTCGGGATGCTCCGCGTCGGCATCCTCGGAAATCTCTTCCTCGTCGGCGCGCTCCTTTTTTTCCATCTCTGGATCCTGACTGATGTCTTTTTCTTCGTCGAACACGT
>PWUC01000244.1 GCA_003562655.1 Clostridia bacterium | reverse complement strand
TGAAGGATATTGACGGCGATCGCCGAATCCAGTAAACGAGGATTCGTGTGGGAGGTGGCATGAATGTCGGAGGCGGATCTGATTCTCACAGGTGGTAGAGTGCTGACGGCGCGCGAGGACATGCCGGAAACCGCAGCTGTGGCGGTCCGAAACGGCCGCATCCTGCGGGTAGGAAGCGACGAGGAAGTGCTCGCGTGCCGTACCCGGGATACCAGGGTCATCGACCTCTGCGGTAGGAGTCTCATCCCCGGCGTGGTCGAATCTCACAACCACATGCGGCACGGCGTCATGCAGGACGTGGTGGATTGCTCACCCCGGGCGGTGAAATCTATCGATGATATCAAGAGCAAGATCGCCAGGCGAGCCAAGGAATCAGAACCGGGGGAGTGGATTGTGGCCCGGGGGTATGACCAGACGAAACTGGCGGAGGAGCGTCACCCCACGCGGTGGGACCTGGACGAGGTCGCCCCGGAGAATTCAGTGCTCCTCATCCGCACCTGCGGTCACGTCTCCGTGGCCAACTCCCGGGCCTTGGAGGCAGTGGGCGTCGCGGACGACGACCCCGATCCTCCCGCGGGATCCATGGACCGCCATAGGGGACGCCTCACCGGCGTGCTGCGGGAGATGGCCCAGCAGCCCCTCAAGAAGCAGGCCATGCGGGTGAGCCGCGAGCGCTGGCGGCGTGGCCACCCCATCACCGCGCGCTACTACCACCAGTTTGGCATCACCAGCAGTCACGACCTGTCGGGAGACGACGCCAACATGATCTCCACCATGATCGAGGCGTCGCGGGACGGGGACCTGCCGTTGAGAGTCTACTTCTGTGTTCGCGAGCGGGGACACGTCCAGGTGGGAGCCAACGCCATGCGGGCGGGCCTGATCACCGGCCTGGGAGATGAGTGGATCAGGCTGGGACCGTACAAGATCACCATGGACGGCAGCATCGGCGGCGCCACGGCCGCCATGCGTGATCCCTACATCAACGAGCAACACCGCGGCACCGCTTACCTGGAGCAGGAGGAGCTTGATGATCTGGTGGGCCGTATTCACACGGCCGGGTACCAGCTGGCCGTGCATGCCATAGGCGATCGAGCCATCGATATGACCCTTGACGCCGTCGAACGGGCAATCGCCCGGCACCCGCGCCAGAATCACCGGCACCGCATCGAACACTGCGGGATCATGGACACCGTGCTCCTTGAGCGAATGGCAAACCTGGAGATGGTGGCCGCACCACAGCCACCCTTCGTCTACTACCTGGGAGACAGCTACGTGACCAACCTGGGGATGGAGAGGGTGCGTCACATCTACCCCTTCCGTTCGTACATTAATCATGAAATACCTGCCTGCTACGGCTCGGACTACCCGGTGGTGGATATCAACCCCCTGGTGGGGATATACGCTGCCGTCACCCGCAGGACCGAGCGGGAAACCGAGTTGGGGGCGGAAGAGGTGGTATCCATCCACGAAGCGATCAGAGGATACACGTACTGGGGTGCGTACGCCAGCTTCGAGGAGGACATCAAAGGGACGCTGACACCCGGAAAGCTGGCGGACATGTGTGTATTGTCTGACGATATACTGGCGGTAGAGACGGAAGCCATCCGGGACATAAAGGTGGACCTGACCATAGTGGGCGGCCATATTGTCTACCAACGGTCATAAGACAGCTGCGCATAGCCCGTGAGCGATTCGCCTGTCACCCGTCAATGGGCCTTCGATCAACCCCAGCTTCAGGGACGATCGGAGATGGATGTGCCCGGGGAGCATGGCCTACTTCACCCATCGCGGGACAGTTTAACCGTGCAGGATCACCCGGAGTTTTGGGATGGATGGTTCAGGAAACATGGTTTGGTTGGAGACGTACGTAGCGACGAAGGAGATGATGCTGCGGGTGGTTGGGTCCGGGGTCACCTTCCGCGTAGGCCCGGACTATGCGCGGCTCTAGTCAAACTGAAAGGGGGGCGAGAGGATGTCGGTTGAGGCGACACGACGAACCATGGAGGGGTACCAGACCCGAAGGGTTGGAATTTGGTGCACCCAATGCCGTCTATTCGATTGTGACCACCGGGGAGGAGGTCCGGGGTAGAGACGAGGTGCGACGCATGCTCCAACACGTCTACCGCAAGGCCTTTGATGCCAGAGTACAGGCGGCCAACATGTTGATCGGCGAGGCCACGCCTGTTCTAAAGCCGTCGTCTCCGGCACCCATGTGGGGGAGTTCCACGGGGTCGCAGCCACAGGGAGGCAGGTGAGCTATCGCCTCGTTGACTGCTACGATATCGATACCGAGAAGGAGCAGATTCGAGCGGCCCGGGTCTATTGGCCGCTCCAGGTAATCCTCGATCAGCTGCGCGGGGGATGAGGCGGAGCGATAGGGAGAAGTGGAAGCGGATGCGGAAAACTGGATCCTGTGGGGCACCTACTGACTGCAGCCACCCTGCAACGAAACCCGGTAGCAGTTGGCCCCGTAATGGTACACTGCACCCGGATACGCCTCCCTCATCAACTGCCCATATGACAGGCTCCCCATCCTCTGTATGTCTGGAGCCCGGGACATCTGCACCTCGAACTGGGATTCGATGTCCCGAAGCGGATACGTCAGGTGGGGACCCTCGCCGGCCTCGGCCTTCATGGCCTGCAGGTCCACCGGGATCTCCCCGGTGCGCTCGGATCGGCATAGATCCGGAAAGCCCTCGGGCCAGGCAACGTTGGAGTAAAACTCCACCGCATCGGAAGACCGGCCAATGCCGGCAATGAGCCTTTCGGAACCTGAGGAGCTGTTGGCACGCCCCCCTGCCGAAGGTCATGTTCCCCGTCAGGGGCCGGGTCAGGCACATGGAATGGATGTACTGGATTCGCCGGTTCTCCAGGTAGAGGGCACCCTCCCATTCGTTCGTGAATATCGCCGGTGCTGACGACCAGGATTCGGCCAAGGCCGTGCCGGCCGATCCGACCGATGCGCTGCCACAGGCTCGTGGAAGAATGGGGAACGCCCATGAGAATCCCGTGGTCAGGTGCGCAGTGTCGATGCCCAGCTCGAGGGCACTATGCTGACAACGCCGCTGAGCTGACCGCTCTGAAGCCTCTGGAGGATGGCATTGCGATCATACTCCTCATACCCGGCCCGGCCGGGAAAAATATCAAGGCGCTCCTGCCAGTCCCGGTAGTCCTCGCCCCTGCCCCCTCCTCGCCTGGACACGATGGAGCATTGAGTTACGCCTGCTTCGTGCTGTCTACGAAGGCGAGGAATCGTCCATGGTCCCGTTCGCTGAGCCTAGTCAAAAGAGCTGCCGCCGCACCGAGGGACTCCTCCCCCTCGCGTGGGCGAACGAGTTCGATGGTCACATCGTGACGGAGAGAGGTATCGAGGTCCTCTCCAACCAGGGAAAACTGGCGACCGAAGAGGGCCGCCAGGTAATCGGCCGGGTCGGAAATGGTTGCCGAGGCACACGTGAACCGCACCGAGGCATTGCCCCGAAGGTCCAGGACATGCTGAGGCCTGCGGAACACGAGGGCGGCATTGGATCCGAAAGACCCCAGTGTAGTTGTGAATCCCACCGGGCGGATCTTCAGGAAGCTCCGAACGGCCAGTTATCCCAGGGAGGGCAGCACCCACGCGTGGATGATATCGGGAGTCATCACCACCAGCGAGGAGTTTCTCAGCACATTCAGCAGACTGCTCCTCGCAACGGATCCATCGATCCTGCCGACCTTCTTATCCGGCGCCGCGGTTCTCAGCATATGGGACCAGCGGTGATCTTCCTGCTGCCCGAGGCTCTTTCCCGGGGACGGTGATCCGGTGCACCACTGACCACCCTTCGGGAAGCCTACCTGACAGTCTTCATCTGCAACGCCCCATTTCCGGTCTGAACCCCTCCCCCTCCTGTAACATGGATGCAACTGCGAACCCCTCCCGCGGGAACGCCTTTATCTGGAATCAGGACACAATTCAAGGAGATTTCCTCAATGATATACGCAGGGTGTGACAGCTGTATGACATAGCTTTCTGGGCATGTTCTCCCCTCCCACCAGTGATCTCGTCTTCTGAAATACGCAGTCTCCCCCGGCTCCCTCTATGGATATTCCCAAAGGTCCTGTAAAATTGATGTGTGGTGACATGGAAGAAGGATTATGGAGACTCGCCCCTCCGGGGATGTCCGGGCAAACCAGCCATGGGACGATCCACCTCCGGGCAGATTCCATGTCGCTGCAATCATAAGCCTTCACGGGAGGGGGACACAGCGGATGTCAGAAAGCAGGAAGACCAGTTCCATAGGCAGCGGCTTCGGAATCGGGGTAGCATTGGGGATCATCGTCGGTCTTGTCCTCGGTGGCAACAACACATTGAAAATAATCATCACCGGCCAGGGATCGGTGGGCTGCGCAGATGCCGGGGAAACGTGCAACCGGAAACCCTGCTGCATAGATCCCGACCGCAGGGACAAAGGCGAGGAGTCCTGACTCCCAGGCAACCAGATCTCCCCAGGCAAGTATCGTGTTGCCAGGGGAAGAGCCTGCACCAGTTCCTGGTCCCAGCCTTACGTTTCGTGCCATGGAATGAACGGTTGATGGATGTTGACTGCGCGCCGCGCCTTTTACCACAACCCGTACAGTAACGGGGGATGCGCGTCCGTCCCGGCCTTCCCCATCAACTCGGCGATCAATCTGCCGGAACGCAGGCCAGGTCGGGATCGGGCGCCTCCAGGTTCACACCGCGGTGCAGATCGTAGCACCCCCCGTCATGGGATGTATAGTACATTCATTGTGGGTGGGCGAAATGCACTGTTATACCTCGTGCTGCTCAGATTGTTTTGACCCTGAAGACATAGAGGGACCGGTCCGGGTGGTTGTGGTCAGTTAGCGATGTCGATATCGTTGGCAAACTCGTTGATGAGCCTGTCTATGGTTTGCTCCTCCACGATGGTCCTGTCCCGCATGTAGGCATCCAGTAGGGCCGCCCGGCATCGGTTGTTGATGCGCCGTGGGATCCCCTGGGTGTTCCGATGGAGCTTGTCGATGGCCGCATCGGAGAACACGTGTGGATCCCCACCGACGATCTTCAGCTGGTGATGGATGTATTGTTCGATCTCTTCGGGCATCATGCCCTCGAGATGAAACCACACCTCGGCTCTTTGCCGGATGGCGGTGTGTTTTTGGAACTTGAGGTGTTGCCTCAGTTCAGGCGAGGATGAGGGCCAGAGGTGATGCAGCATCAATGCCGAAGTTGGTCAGGAATCGAACCTCCTCCAGCCTGAGCGTGTCCCAAAGATGTGCTTCATCGATGACCACCACGATGGTGATGCCCCGCTGCCGGTGCAGGAGTTCCCTGTAGAGGTCCCTGGGACCCAACGAGGAGCGGGTCAGGTAAAGGAACCGGTGATCACTGGGGTTGAGGCTGTGGCGGGGCTTTCGCAGTGCGGTGGACTTTCCAGCTCCCACATCTCCGGTAATGACACCAAAGACACGGTTTTGCACGATGAACTGCAGCCGGGCGGTGCATTCTGTTATCTTTCCGGAGGGATAGAGGTTTCCGGGTGCGATGTTTCGGGTAAGGTCATCTGCTTCAATCCGTCAGGAAGAGGCTCTGCGGTTTGTCGATGACTTCCGCCTTCACCAATAACCAGGCTGAGCAAGACCTTCGCATGGCCAACGTGAAACAGAAGATCAGTGGTGGCTTCCGGACCGACATCGCTGCCCAACGCTTCTACCGCATACGCAGCTACATCTCGACTGCCTGCAAATGCGCATTCAGACCCATCGAAGCCCTACACTGTCTATCCTAGCCCAAACCTTTCGTCCCGACCATGACGCGGTGACCCTGACCAACTCCATTCCGTAAAACAGTTTCATCGTGCCTTCCTCTACCGCCACTCTACCCAAAAGGCACCCTTGACTTTTTTGACTTATCGTGCCCAAACACTTGGGGCTGAATAGATTGCCTCCCTACATATCAGGTAGGAGGCGGGGTCACCCCCGCCGTCCCCCCACACCACCGGCCATGCGGGTCCGCATCCGGCGATTCAGCGCCGTTTCATAGACACACCTCCTCGGAGAGCATCAGCGGCGATTTCCTTTCTGCGTGTCTCGCTGCTCTCCAACACTCCCCGCGCAGTTACTCCTCCGCGTCTCGATAATCGAGAACCT
>PWUC01000005.1 GCA_003562655.1 Clostridia bacterium | reverse complement strand
GGCCACTGCCCCCCCACAGGCCACGAATCCGCCGACTGATCCGGATCGGTCCTTCGCCATCATTCCCATTGCCGCCGGCGAGGGCCTTCGCCGGGCCTTTCTGCGCCTGGGCGCTGCCCGGGTGGTATCCGGGGGGCCCACCATGAACCCGAGCACCGAGGACATCATGGGGGCCGTCGAGGAGTGCGGCGGCGCGGTGGTTCTTCTTCCCAACAACCCCAACCTCCTCCTGGCGTGCGAGCAGGTCAGAGACCTCAGTGAGCAGACGGTGGTGGTGGTCCCGACGGAGAACATCCCGCAGGGACTGGCTGCCATGCTGGTCGATCCCCTACAGGCCCGGGATGCATCGACCGCTGCGCGCAGGATGAGAAGTGAGATCGGAGGCGTGACGGCCCTGGAGGTGACCTATGCGGTCGATGACCGGCAGTTCTCCGGGATGAAACTGGCCAAGGGCGACATCATCGGCTTCGCAGACGGTGAACTCCTCTCTGTGGGTCCGGGCCCGGCCGAGGTTCTCGTCGACCTGCTGCGGCAGTGCGACGGGCGGGAGGGAGAAAGGCTCACCGTGTTCACCGGTAAGATGATCGATGAGGAGGCCGCCCTGGATCTCGAAGACACCCTGAAACGGGAGTTTTCCGGGAGGGTGGAGATCCTCTACGGAGGCCAGGACCACTATCACTTCATCGCGGCTCTCGGGTGAGGAGCTCCCATGCTGTGCCTGTTGAGTGAGGAGTCGAAACAACCGGTGTCCATCCTGCCCGGGGTCGGCGAGGTCAGGGAGCGTCAGCTGGCCGGTCTCGGCATACATTCCCTTGCCGACCTGCTGCTGCATCTTCCCCACAGATACGAGGACTGGCGCCCGGTGCGTCCCCGTCTTCGACTGCCGGGAGGCAGGTTTGCCCTCCGGGGCGCCCTGCGCTCGCTGAAGGAGATCAGGCGCCGCCCCTTCCGCACGATCCTGGAGCTTGACGGCACCGATAGACCCATCAGGGCCGTCATTTTTGGCAGAAGATGGCTCAAACAGAGGTTGTCTTCGGGGCAGCAGGTGACGGTCTACGGACAGTGGAGCCGCGGCCGGGACGGGGTTCTTCACTGCTCCGGCGGACAGGTCCGTCTCTCCGACGAGCTGCCCATCGTCCCCATCTATCCCGCCGGAAACGAACTGGGGAGCTCCAGGATTCAGGGTCTCGCGTCCCTGGCCCTGGATCTCGTCCTGCCCGCTGAGCCTCCGGTCATCCCCGGGGAGTTGAGGTCCCGCTACGGGCTCTTTGCCCTCCCGCGGTCGCTGGAGTCGGTCCACCGTCCCCGGGATCTTCGGGATGCCAGGAGGGCAAGGATGAGCCTCGCGTTTGTTGAACTTTTGCTCTTCTACCTGGCCGTCGGACTGTCCCGGCGCCTCAGGCGGAGCCTTCCGGGAAAGGCGCATGACGCGAGGCCCACGAAGAGCGCCCGGCTCCTGCGGCAGCTCCCCTTTTCCCTGACCGGGGCCCAGCGGGCCGCCATAGCCGAGATCGGCGAGGACCTGGCGCGTCCCCGGCCGGCTCACCGGCTGATCCAGGGCGATGTGGGCAGCGGAAAGACCGTGGTGGCGGTCTGGGCCAGCGTCAGGGCCGTCGAGTGCGGTGGACAGGCCGTCTGGCTGGTGCCGACGAGGCTGCTGGCTGAACAGCACCACAGGACCCTGCGCCGCCATCTGGACCCCCTGGGCATATCCGCCTCCCTGATCACCGCTGAGACCGAGGGCGATGAGTCTGCGGACGTGGTGGTCGGCACCCATTCGCTCATGGACCGGCAGTTCCCCCGGCTCTCGCTTCTGGTCATCGATGAGCAGCAGCGCTTCGGTGTGCGCCAGCGGGCCGCACTGCAGCGGGCGGGTCGCGGATGCGACGTTCTGCTGCTCACGGCGACGCCGATCCCCCGCACCCTCGCAGGGGCCCTGTTCGGCGGCGTGGACGTGACCACCCTGGACGAAAAACCCCCGGGTCGAGGGAGGGTTCTGACCCGGATCATTGGCCCCGACCGGAGGGAGGTGCTGTACCGGTTTTTGGCCCGGCGGTTTCGACAGGGTGACGGCGCCTACATTATCTGTCCCTGCATCGAGGACACCGAGTCGTCGGAGGGTGTGATCCGCGGCGTCCTGAGCCGGGCGGGAGAGCTGAGGCGATCGATCCCCCGGGCCCGCGTGGCCCTGGTGCACGGGCAGATCCCCGGGTCCGAGCGCCGGGAGATTCTCAACGCCTTCGCCGCCGGTGACATCGACGTGATCGTGGGCACAACGGTGCTGGAGGTGGGTCTCGACGTGGAGAGGGCGGCGGTGGTCGTCATTGAAAATGCTGACCATTTTGGGCTGGCCGAACTGCACCAGCTGCGGGGCCGGGTGGGCCGCGGCAGTCGCCGGGGCCTGTGTTTTCTGGTCACATCTGGCAGCGCGGGCAAACTCAGGATCCTCGCCCGCACCGACGACGGGTTCGCCATTTCTCGGCTGGACATGCGGCTGCGGGGGATGGGTGATCTGTTCTCCTCTCATCAGCACGGAGTGCCCCCGCTGCTTCTGGGAGATCACCTGCACAGCCCTCGCTTTGCGAGGGCTGTGACCCGTTCGGCCCGGCGGATCCTGGACGCCGACCCCCCGCTGACAGACCCCGCTCACCGGGGAATCCGAGGGATGCTGCGATCTTTGTATTGCGAATCCTTCCTCCTCGCCCGGGTGTTGTGACTTATACTAATATGACCCTGTCTGCTGCCTTGCAGCTCCCTATCCTATCATGCGCTGGTCTTTCTACCATGAGCATACATTGAAATCTTTATCGTACCGCCCAATGGAGGGTACACTGGCCGCTGCGCTGGCGATTTTGCTCAATTGCGTGCTTTTGCTTGAAAAGTAATACCAGCATAGCGGAACTAGTGTGCGTGAAAAATAGGTTTGCAAAGGAGGTGACGAGAATGGCTGCTGGACAGAGGAATAACCGCATTCTCGTTCAACAGGCTCGCAACGCTCTGGATCAATTCAAGTATGAGGTTGCCAACGAGGTCGGGATCAGCAACCAGATCCAGGGAGGCTACTGGGGCGCCATACCTTCTGCAGACTGTGGTGCCGTCGGTGGTCAGATGGTCCGGCGCATGATTGCCCTGGCGGAGCAGCAGCTTGCCCAGAGCGGTAGCAGCGCACCCGCTCAGCAGGCGGGGCAGACGACAGACGCTCCTCCCCGTCAGTAAAGGGCGGTAGCTCCCGAGACAAGGGCAGAGCAAAAAAGCTGCCCTTGTCTCAGCATCCTCAGGCCATCATTTCGGCGATGGACTCCTCGTCCCACTCGGTATGAATGGCCGCGTTGATGCCCTTTGCCACCACCTGGGCCGCCTCTCTCATGATAACGTCAATCTCCTTGGGGGTCACGATCATGTCTCCGACCACCGGGGAGAGGACCTCGCCGATGAGATTTGCTCTCCCGGCGGCGCTCATGTCCCCGATCATGGAGGAGAATTGATCGTTGTCCTGCAGCTTTTCAACCAGCATGCCGACGGTCTGCGTGGCGATGGTGAGGGCGTGCACCACCGTGGGGATCCCCAGGGCAATGACGGGGACGCCCAGGGTGTTCTGGTCAATGGGAGGCCGGTCGTTGCCGACGCCGGCCCCGGGGTGGATTCCGGTGTCCGTCAGCTGCACCGTGGTGAACAGACGGTTGACTTCCCTGGCGGCCAGGGCGTCTATGGCCAGCACCGCCCCCGCATCGATCTGGGAGAGGATTCCCTCGATGATCTCCTCGCTTTCGATCCCCGTGGTCCCCAGCACACCGGGCGATATGGCGGCGGTGGAGCGGAGCTTTCCGCTCAGATCCTCGGGGACCAGGGATTTTAGATGGCGCGTCACCAGGAGAAGGTTTACGACCCTCGGGCCGAGGGCGTCGGGGGTGGCATTTTGGTTGCCCAGGCCGACGACGAGGATGGGTGCGTCATCGGGGACCTCTTTCAGCATTTTCTGAATGCTGTCGCTCAGGGTCTCGCTCATACGGTCCTGCACCGTCCTGTTGCGGCTCTTCAGGGCCTGGGACTCGATGGTTATGTAGGTTCCGATGGGTTTTCCCATGTCCTGGGCAGCGCTTTCGTCCAGGACATCTACCTGGGTGACGTGAACCCCGGGAGCGGCCTGATACTGATCCATCAGTACGCCTGAGGGGACCTGATCCGTCCGGGTCTTCAGTTCCTCCACTGCCTCGAGGGCGAGGTCGGTGCGCACGGAGCCGATGGTCTGTCTGGACAATTTCATTCCTCCTCAAGATTTGGTTTAATTGTATGAGACGGCCCCGGAAGGGGCCGTCTCATGGGAGAGGAGAAACCGGAGGAAGAGCCTTGCAAGCAGACCTTCCGAATCGTATTGTACACACTTCGCCCGGCTTCTATTCATGTGAATTGAATCTAATGCCGACGGGAGGAAGTGACGGCATCTCAGAGAATCATTAGGGGAAGCAGGTCAAATTCGACTCGCCAGGAGGGAAGTTCCTTGAGGGCAGATTCCAGCTGGGGTGATCCCCACGCATTCGAGCAAAATGTGGCCCCCTACGCGGCCAGATCAGCCGAGACACTGGGCCGTGTCCACCCCGAGACGGCCCAGGGAGATCTGTACCGAACTCCCTTTCAGCAGGATCGAGACCGCATCATACACTCGACCGCCTTTCGCCGTCTCCAGTACAAGACGCAGGTCTACGTGGTCCACGAGGGAGATTTTTACCGCACGAGGCTGACGCACAGCATAGAGGTCATGCAGCGGGCCCGAACCCTGGCCCGGGCCCTGGGAGCGAACGAGGACCTGGTCGAGGCCATTTCATATGCCCATGACCTGGGCCATCCTCCCTTCGGACACGCCGGCGAGGAAATCCTTGATGAGATGATGGGAGAGCAGGGGTTCGAACACAACCTCCAGAGTCTGCGGATCGTGGATGAGCTGGAGATGCGATACACTGCCTTTCCCGGGCTCAACCTGAGTTTTGAGACCCGAGAGGGGCTGGCCAGGCACAGCACTCCCTTCGATGATCCGCGGTTGCCCGGCGAGCTGTCCCAGAGGCGGCAGCCGGGAATTGAGACCCAGCTGGTCGACATCGCCGATCAGCTCGCCTACTGCACGCATGACCTGGATGATGCCCTCACCGGGGGCCTGCTCAGCCCCCAGGAAGTGGTGGACTGGGGCATCGATGTCATCATGGAGGCCCACCATGTGGCCCGGCGCGAGGTGCGGGACACGGGAGTCGGGGGCAAACTTTTCGCAGAGAAGATGCTGGCCCGCCGCCTGGTGCGGCATCTGATCGAGCTCTTCAGTGTGGATGTTATCGAGACCACGCGCCTGCGGATCGAGGACCTCGGGGTCAGGACGACGGCGGATGTGACGGGGCTTGACCGCCCCCTGGTGGGCCTGTCTCCGGGGACGGAGGCCTCCTTCGAACAGCTGCGGTCGCTGCTTTTTGAGACGGTGTACTGCCATCCCCGCGTGCTCAGACAGGTCTCCAAGGGAAAGATGATCCTCCGGCGACTCTTTGAGGCCTTCACCCGGGATCCCAGGATGCTGCACCCGGGGACCCGGGAGCGCTGGGATCAGATGCAGGGATGTGCCTGCAGGCAGAGGCGGGTCCTCTGCGATCACCTCGCCGGCATGACGGACCGCTACGCCATGGATCTATACCAGTCGATGTTCGAACCCTATGAGAAGGTGTTGCATCCTGGATTGTGAGGAGGCGTTGATCTGTGCGAGGCGACGGTTTTGAGCGGGAATTTTCCTCGGAGGAGGGCAGTTCGACGGCACCGGGCGACCGCCGGCCCCTCGGACGGCTGGTGGACACCCTGGCCCTCTGGATGGCGGGAGCGGCAGCCGTTGGCTCCCTCTTCACCGCCGTGGTATTCAACATCACGGGAGCCGAGCAGTTGAGGGCGGCCGAGATCCTGCTGATCTCCGGCGGGGTCTCGGTTGGGGTCTACCTGGTGGTGCTCCTGGGCGGGCGTCATCAGGATTCGGACATGTCGTGACCCTGGGCGGCCGCCGGCCCCGGTCTTCGCCAAACAGGTTGCGTGTTCCAGTCGGCGGTGCCGGGCCTACGGTGCCCACAAGGATGACGGTCATCCGGCCAACCGATCCGTTTTGCCCGGACTTGCATGTTGAGAGGAATTGTTTAATACTAAGTATTAATAT
>PWUC01000095.1 GCA_003562655.1 Clostridia bacterium | reverse complement strand
ATAGCACAACCTGAGACATTTGACACAAGGGCTTCTCCATAAATTTGACGCTCGCCTGCCCCAGGTTTTCGCGCCCTCAGGCAGACACCCCTGCACCGATATCGTGTGTCACGCAGGGCATTATTCTCTGCCGACACTTCTGAAGGAGCCCCTGGCCCGGATCGGGTTCGACTGAGGTCGCCCACGATGACGATGGAACGAGGACTCGACGCGGGGATCGCGTCCAGCCGCCGGCCACACCGTCTCCCGGGCTCAGAGAGCTCCGGCCCACAGGCTCACACTTCCCGGTGTCATCAACAGACGGTGCCCATGCGGCCAGGCCAGGCCTGCCGGTGGTAGCTGAAGGCCAGAACCGCCAGCGGGCAGATATACTGTGTCCCATCCGTGGTCGGTGCAACAACGGCAACACTCGGCCTGCGCCGGCGTTCACCGGTCAGCCGCGCAGGGGACCCTGATCAGCTCACCGGGCTCCAATCAGGCTCCCTGGTAGAAGGCAATCGCAGAAATGCCACACATGCTGCAAAAGGCAGGGTAGACCTGACTCACGAAGTCGTCACCGGTAAATGCCACTGCATCGGGCCCCGTACGCTCACAGAGGGGCACCATTTCCGCCAGATCAGCATATATGGGATGCTTGAAGACGAGTTCCATGGTTATGGGCGCGGCGAAACGAAAGGGTCTGACGGCCGCCCGGCCCGCCAGGGCCTCCAATGCACCATCCCGGATCGCCTGGTAGACCCTGCCCGGATGCGGATGCCGCGCCTGGAAGCGATTGATCGCCTTTTTGACCACGACGGTCCTCACGCCGGGCATGCTGCTCTGTACATCCTCCGCCAGAACGTCGTCACCTGAGACCATGAGAACCGGAACCCCCAGGCCACCCGCATAACCCGAGACCAGCTCGGTCTCGCCCACCGCTCTCCCGTTGACCCTCACCTCTGCCACAGTCTGTGCCCAGGCCGTGTGGTCCAGTACTCCCGGATGGCGGCCCGCCCGAACATGGTACCCCACAAGAAAGGCACCGTCGAAACTCTCGTCAAGGCCCGCCGCTGCACTGTGTGGAAGGCTGGCCACCTTCCCATTGATCAATTCCACACCGGCGCCCAGGTCCTCGCGGAGAACATTGTTGCAGCTGCCGTGGGTATCTGCAACCACGACCTCCTGCGCACCATGTTCGAAACAGGCGCTGGCAACTGCGTTGACCTCGCGAGTCAACCACCTGCAGGCCTGATCGTACGCTGCCCCACCCGTCCCGGTGTGCTCGCGGTTGACGACTCCAGCAACGCCTTCCATATCAGTTCCAATCCAGACCCTCATGTTTCACTCCTCCCGCCATCACAATCCCTGGTGCACGTTCCATCTCACCCGCAGGTGACGCCAGGTCCCGGCGGGCAGCAAAGAGCTGCACCGATCAGACCTGGAGCCCTGGGAAATCGTGTCTGGTTCAAAAATCTGAGCACTGTATGCCCTCTGTCGCGTCCCCTTCGGTATCCACCCCGTTCTGACCGACTCTGCCGCAGGCAGGGCAGCCTGTTGGGTCAGGGCCTGACCCAGTGCGCTCCGATTGGTCTGTCCTCCGCCAGCTTCCCGTCGCGCGACAGCACCCGTCCCCGCTGCAGGACCATCTTTACCCTGCCCCGCACTCGCATGCCGTCAAATATCGCCGCCGAATCCCGGTTCTTGGTGTACGAGCGGTCGGCCGACAGCCGGTGGACCTCGTCGGTGTCCACCAGCACCATATCGGCATCGGAGCCCGGAAGCAAGGAACCCTTTTCAGGGTATATTCTGGCCATTTGTGCTGGACCTTCGGCCATGAGTGAAACCAGGCGCTCCGGGGTGATCCTGCCGCGGCTGACCTCGTTGAGCATTAGGGGCCATACGACCTCCAGAGCAGGCAGGCCGCCGCCGCCCTCGAATATGTTCTTCTCACCGCGAACCTTCTCATCGGGAGTGCCGGGAGCATGATCCGTTGCTATGATGTCGATGGAGCCGTCGTCAATGAGATCCCAGAGGGCATCAACGGTCGCGGGCGACCTCAACGGGGGGGCCACCTGAGCATAGGGTCCCCGCCTCGCGGTATCCTCATCGCTGAAGACAAGATAGTGGGGGCAGGTCTCCACGGTCACGCATGTGCCCTTCGCCCAGTACAGGTTCGCCAGCTCGATAGCCCAGGGCGACGACATGTGAACCAGGTGAAGTCGTCCGCCCGTCTCCCTGGCGATCTCCAGCAGGGGCACAGTCGCCAGGCTCTCGGTGAACTCGGGACGGCTTTCGTGGTAGGCGCGGAAGTCCACTCTCCCGGCACCGATCAGACGGTCCCGCAGCAGCTCAATGGTAGGGCTGTCCTCACAGTGATACCCCACGAACCGGTCAACCTCTGCTGACCTTTCCATGACCCGGTACATGTCGGCGGTGTCCCGACAGATCAGGCCCGGCCGGTCACTGCGGTATTGACCCACATAGCTCTTGTAACCGACGGCACCCGCCTCAGCCTGTTCGACCACTGCATCGATGGACTCTCCCCCGGCTCCTCCCAGTAGGGCGAAGTCGACGAAGGACTGATCCTCGAAGAGCTGGGCCCGCCCCACCAGGGCCTCTGCAGAGTTCACCGGAGGGATGCAGTTGGGCATGATAACTGCAGTGGTGACACCTCCTGCCGCCGCCGCCCTGGTCCCGGTACGGATGTCTTCCTTTTCGGTCTTGCCCGGCTCGCCGATGTGAACATGGAGGTCCACCATGCCGGGATAAATTACCATACCCCGCGCGTCCAGGGTCTTTGTCACCTCAACGCTGTCTCCGGCCCCCGGAAGCAGCACAGCAACTACTCTTCCCTCTTCAACCAGCAGGTCACGGGGCTGGCTGCTCTCGGCAGATACGATGATACCTCCCCTTACCAACAGATCAAATACCAAAATGCACACCCCTTCCAGATCGGATAACCCGTCAGCGAACCCACTGTTGCGTCAGGGGGGAGTCAGTCCCTCAGCTACCATGAAAGATCAACGAGCCCCGGCCCCTTCCAGCTCCAGGAACAGACCCCTGCCCATGCGCTCAATCCGGCGTCGGTACTCCAGTTCAGCCCGCAGCAGCACCTCATCGGCCCCGTCCCTCGTCGCAGGGGACCTCATCTGGACGCAGACGCTCCAGTCCCCCATCATGGGGAGGTAGCCGATCCATCGCGAACCCGGGACCACGGGACATCATGAGGTGACCTGCGTTGTGATGCCGGCGATTCCTGCCACCCTATCCCGACGACCGCCATGGGGCGAGTGCGAATGATACCAACCCCCGGCTTCTCTGCTGATCCTTTCTATATCGCCAGCAGCGATCCTCCAGCACCCCACGGCCGGCCATCGGACATCTCAACCCGAGTATTTCCCGTAGGGGCACCCGAGGCCGTGACCATTGATGCAAAACGGACCGAATCAACGGGAGCAAACCTGGACACACAGCCGGGCATAGACAACTACTCGTTGCTCCGCCGCTCGCCCTCAAACCCTGTGATATCCCTGTACTGAGGGGATTATGACACTGGTAAGGAGCAAGACTGAACAGAGACTCCAACATGCCCTCGAGAGACGCGGGCTCCCTCACCGCCAGGGGGAGACCATTGGCAGCCACCAGGTGCGACCACGACAAGGCCTGCAAACGTCTGGTGATGAGCCAGGGGAAGCGGAAGTGGTGTGGGAAGCATTCCATTGCCACAAGGGAACAGCGGGGAAGAATCGCCCGCAGGTTGAGTAATCCGGTCTGCGAATGCGTCATCCGCTACAATGTTGATGTAGAGTTGGGCGAAGACACGAGGCGATCATCAACAAGGAGTTGCTCGATTAGGTCCAGCATTCATATGATTTGCAGCTCTTACTCCTGTAGTGTATACGGAGCGCTCTTCCACAGGTCTGACAGCTCGCAATGCCGGCCAGGAGCAGTTGGGAGTACCGACGGCGTGGACGTACGCATTCCAGCCACAAAGAGGTGACGCGCTCAACCTAAGCCCTGTAGTCCAGGTGGGAAGGTCAAATGGCCAAGACCGGAAAGAGCCAGATGGCCATTGGCAGTCTCGATGACTTCTCGGCGAAACGGAAACAACCAGTCACACTCCTGCCAGCCCAGACGGAGATGAACCCGAATCTGGAGCCCATCATCTGAGCATCCTTCCGGCATGGGCAGGACCGACGACCGATATGCCGAAGAATGAGAGCATTGCGATGTGTGCCGTTTGAGGATACCTCTTCTGCACGGGCCGCGTCGCCACCTCCGCCCGGTGCGGAGACAGCCCGATGCGGGTGGACCTCTCTCGAAGGCAAACGGCACTGTGAATGCGGCAAGGATGGGATTTGGAGGTGCGCTCCGTGGCATTTCACAGCATCCTTTTCCTGGATCCGAGTGCTCGCGAGAAATCTTCTCGGTGCGGGCATTTCCTACGTGATCTCAACCTGGACCAGATCATCGCAGGAATAACCCGGGGATGCAATGGCGGTAACCTGAGCCGTGCCTTCCTCGCCCCTTTGAAGTGCGTTGACGCCGTTTCGTATCGACAGGAAGTGTTTCGAGACCTCGAAAGCGATGACGTACGCTCGCGGATCCGGGCCTTCGTAGAGGCCCTGGCCGAGGTGCAAGGGTACCTGCACCTGGCCGAAACACTGACCTTCAGCATCCACCAACAGGGATGGTTCCTGTATGGGGCGGACACCTACTGTGATGCCATCGTCAATCTGGTGGATGACCTGGCGGCCCTGCCCCTGCGATCGCGCGCCCTCGCGGCTTTTCGCGATCATGTCGCCGGTTATGCGCAGTCAGAATCCTTCTCATCTTTTCTGAAGGCGACAAAGGAGATCAGAGATGACCTGTCCCAGGTCACCTACTCCCTGCACATACGCGACAGGCACGTCGAGGTGAGGCCCTTTGCGGGCGAACCCGACCTGGGGGCGGAGGTGCAGCGGTCATTCGAGAAACTGAGCCGCGGAGCCTCCCGCACGTACGTATCGGAAGAGTCGAGCAATGCGGGCATGAGCTCGCTCAGGAAGAAGATCGCGTCCTGCCTCAGCCGTCTGTATCCTGGCGTGTTCGCCCGTCTGGACGCATTTTGCGAGAGGTACGCCGATTTCCCGGCGGCCGATGTGGTTGCCTTTGATCGTGAGATACAGTTTTACCTCGCCTACCTGGAGTACATCGGCGAACTGAGGGAATTGGGACTGAGTTTTTGCTACCCTGAGGTCTCCACCGAGGGCAAGGAGGTCCACAGCTGCGAGGGATTCGACCTGGCCCTGGCAAAGAAGCTCGCCGCCGAGGGCTCCGTTGTGGTGCCGAACAGCTTCCACCTTGAGGCTGAGGAACGGGTGTTGGTGTTGACCGGTGTCAACCAGGGAGGCAAGACCACCTTCGCCCGCAGCTTTGGGCAGCTGCATTTTCTGGCCAGCATCGGCTGCCCAGTACCCGGCCGGAAGGCGCGGCTGTTTTTGTTCGATCGTATCCTGACGCATTTCGAGCGCGAAGAGAGCATTCAGCGTCTTCGCGGCAAGATGGAGGATGACCTCCTGCGCATTCGGGACATTCTGCGCGAGGCCACCCCCAACAGCATCATCATCATGAATGAGGTGTTCACATCCGCCACATCGCACGACGGGCTGATCCTCAGCAAGAAAATGCTTGACACCATCATGGAATTGGACGTTCTGGGTGTCTGTGTGACCTTCATTGATGAGCTGGCTTCCGTCAATGAGAAGATCGTGAGCATGGTCGCCCCGGCGGACCCTGATGACCCCGAAGTGAGAACCTACAAGATCCGGCGAAAACCTCCCGAGGGTCTGGCGCACGCCGCATCCATCGCCGAGAAACACCGGCTCACATACGAACACCTCAAGGAACGGATAAAATGAAAAAAGCCTTTCTGCTCCATCCGGAGCACAGCCACAATACCGACCGGGATCTTCTGTCCAACGACCGGAATCTCATACAGGATCTGGAGTTGGACACGGTGTTGCAGGCCATGTCCCGCGGAGATCGCTTCGTGCGGGATGTCTGCCGGAGTGTGCTGCTGAAGACGCTCAAGGACCCGGACACCATCCGGTATCGTCAGGATGTCCTGCGGGATTGCCTGAGGAATCCCAAGGCGGTACGGGACTTGTATGACCTTTCACAGGAGGCGCTGGAGACGGCCCGGAGACATCCGCTGGCGTTCCTTGCGCT
>PWUC01000068.1 GCA_003562655.1 Clostridia bacterium | reverse complement strand
GGCCAGCACGGCGTGGCGACGGCGACGGCCGCAGCGTTGTTCGACATGGAATGCGTTGTGTACATGGGGGAGGAGGATATGGACCGCCAGGCCCTTAACGTTTTTCGCATGGAATTACTCGAGGCCACCGTTGTGCCGGTGAAAAGTGGAAGTCGCACACTCAAGGATGCCATCAATGAGGCCATCCGTGATTGGGTTACCAATGTGGAAAGCAGTCATTACGTAATAGGCAGCGTGGTCGGGCCACATCCCTACCCGGTCATGGTGCGGGACTTCCAGAGGGTTATCGGTGACGAGGCCCGCTCTCAGATCATGGCAGAGGAGGGTCGTCTGCCCGATTTTGTCGTGGCATGCGTGGGCGGTGGCAGCAATGCCGTGGGCACCTTCTATCCCTTCGTACGGGACCCCACTGTCCGGCTCGTGGGGGTGGAAGCTGGCGGAGAGGGACTGGACCTCATGCGTCACTCAGCCTCTCTCACGGCCGGTCAGCCCGGCGTTCTCCACGGGGCCATGACTTATTTGCTGCAGGATGAGGACGGTCAGATCATCCCCGCACACTCCGTATCTGCGGGCCTTGATTATCCCGGCGTGGGTCCCGAACATGCCTTCTGGAGGGATACGGGCCGGGCAAAATATGTTGCGGTCAATGATGAGGCAGCTCTCGAGGGCTTTGCCTGGCTGGCCAAAACGGAGGGCATCATCCCGGCCCTCGAGTCGGCCCACGCCCTCGCCCACCTGAGGAACCTGCCGCTGGAGCAGTTTCAGGGGGAAGCCCTGGTGCTGGTGTGCCTTTCTGGCCGGGGAGACAAAGACGTGGCTGAGGTGGCACGACTTATGAGAGAGGGAGGGATCTGACATGGGGCCTGAGCGGGAAACCGCGACAAGAAACAGACTGCTGACGCGCCTGGCAGAACTGCAAAATCGCGAGGAACGGGCGCTGATCGGTTATCTGCCGGTGGCAGATCCGGACCTCGAGACGAGTATTGCAGCTATGGATGCCGTCATTCGCGGCTGGGCGGACATTCTCGAGATCGGGATTCCCTTCTCCGATCCTCTGGCCGACGGTCCCGTCATTCAGGCTGCCGGTGCCCGGGCGTTGCAGGCCGGTTTCAGGTTGAGACACGCCTTTGAGGCCGTGCGCGACCTTCGCCGAAGCCATCCGCGCGTGCCCCTTCTCATCATGACTTACGTCAACCCGGTGCTGCGGTGGGGCCCGAAAGAATTCTCGGCCCGGGCCCGGCGGGCCGGGGCAGATGGGTTGCTGATTCCCGATGTGCCCATGGAGGAGGCAGAACCCTTTGAGACAGCGTGCCATGATCAGGGCATGGTACTGGTGTCCTTTGCTGCTCCGACAGCGGGAGCGGCTCGATTGCGGGCTATCGCCAATCAGGCCCGGGGTTTCGTCTATGCCGTGTCACTGACAGGGGTCACCGGCTCGGGGGCTGGGCCCCATGCTCATCTCAGGGAATGCATCAGGGAACTCAAAACCGCAGGATCCCCTCCGGTCATGATCGGGTTTGGCGTGTCCGGCCCAGACGATATCCACACTCTGGCAGATGTGGGTGACGGTGTGGTAGTCGGCACGGCATTTGTGCGGAAATTGAGAGAAGGACTGACTCGGAGTCCGGACGTAGCCGTAAAAAGTGTGGAAACTCTGGCGCGTGAACTCAAAGAAGCTCTGCTATCTCTGTAACGTCACGCTGCTTCACCTGGTAATGCTCAGACTATGTGAGCTGAAGCTGTGCAGATTATCTGAGCTGTAGTGCAGGACACAGCTTCAACAACCGTTGGCTTCCCGTTGGTCAGACAACTGAGCATTGCACTGGCAGCGACCTGGAGTGAGGATTCTCATCGGCCTGATGGTGAGTCGCCTGATCGTTGGCCCGGGTGTCAGGGGCCTCCCGGTAAGGCTGGACTCGCCTGCAGTGGCCGGTGTCCTGCATCGGTGGCTCCTTACTACGCGTGTGAACCGGATGCCGACCTGTGTTCCGGATTATCCTTTCTCCAGTCCCGTATGAGTTACCTCTCCCGTGCAGCTGGGTCTGGGCGAAAGAGGGCCTGGTGATGTGATCTCAGTCTGACATGCGGAGTCCCGACGGGCAGCCGACGCGCGGGTGAGTCTGATGCTGCAGAGACAGGGGTGGAGGCGGTGGTGGGTCGTCACGGATCACCTGATCCGCCAGACGGAGGGATCGTCGGATGTTGAAGTCGCTTGCCGATGGGCGCCCCTCCACTTTTGCCCCGACCGGGCAGATTCCTTATAATTACCCGTAAGACATATGTGCTGCGGAGGCACTTACGGAGGGATACGGTGACGATCACAGGCAATGCCGAGGATCTCAGGGCGCAGCTGGCGAGGATCGACGGCAGGGGATACAGGGCCTACAGGGACATCAGCGGAGCTTACCACATCGATGAGCTGGTGCTGTACATCGACTATGTGCAGGGCGACCCCTTCGCCTCGCCCTCCAGGATCCGGGTCCGTCTGGAGGGCGGCAGGGCCGGTTTTCCCCGGCAGCTGCACAGCAACCCCGACCGCAAGCGGGCCCTCGAGGACTACATCCTCCGGGCCTTCGACCGTGTCCTGGGCCGGGTGGCGAAGGGGCACCGCGGATCGGGCAAGAGCGGGATGCTCGCCGTGGACCGGCCGGGCCAACAGGTGCTGGAGCGAACGGCGGTGGTGGTCGATCCGGGATTTGTGGAGGTTCGGATGGCCGCGGGCCTTCCGGCCCGGGGGCGTCGGGTGCTGGGGGGGCAGGCCGCGGCCATGCTTCTGGAGGAGGTTCCCGCGGCGGCCCGGGCCTCGCTCTATTATGAACGGCTCAACCGTGAAGAACTGGGGGAGTTCGTGGTCGGAATCGAGGATGCGGCCGGGCTGCGCCGGCAGCTGCGGTCGATGGGGGCGGTCGCCTTCATCGCCGACGGCTCCATCCTGCCCCGGGAGTCCGGGGTGTCAGAGCTCCCCCTGCCCGCGGCCAGGGCAGTGCAGTTTCAATCCCCGCCGTCTCTGGCCCGGGAGGTCACCCTGGGCAGCGGCCGCAGGGTGACGGGTGCGGCAGTCCCGGAAGGGGTGACCCTCATCGTGGGCGGCGGCTACCACGGCAAGTCGACCCTGCTGCGGGCCCTGGACCGGGGAGTCTACGATCACATCCCCGGCGATGGACGGGAGCTGGTGGTCAGCGCGGAGTCGGCGGTCAAGATCCGGGCCGAGGACGGCCGGCAGGTGACCGGGGTGGACATCAGTCCCTTCATAGGGAGCCTGCCCAACGGGGGGGACACCGCGAGCTTCACCACGCCTGCGGCCAGCGGCAGCACATCCCAGGCGGCCAATATCGTTGAGGCCCTGGAGATGGGTGCGCGCGTCCTGCTGGTCGACGAGGACACCAGCGCCACCAATTTCATGGTCCGCGACATGAGGATGCAGCGCCTGGTCCCCCCGGAGAGGGAGCCCATCACGCCCTTCATCGACCGGGTCCGCCAGCTCCACCGGGAGAGAGGCGTATCGACGGTTGTCGTCGTGGGGGGATCGGGAGATTATTTCGATGTGGCCGACACCGTCATCATGATGGACCGGTACCGTCCCCTCGATGTCACTGCCGAGGCCGGGGAGATCGCACGGCGGCATCCCACGGGACGGGACGCGGAGTCGGCCGGGGAGTTTCCCCGGATCCGTGGACGCCGCCCCGACCCCTCCAGTGTGGATGCCCGCAGGCGGGGCAGGGTCCGGGTCAGGACCCGGGGGCTTTCTACCATCCAGTTTGGCGAGAGCGAGATCGACCTGGGCCTGGTGGAGCAGCTGGTGGATCCCAGTCAGACCCGGGCCATCGCGGACATCCTTCAGTACGTGAGGAAGCACTTTCCGCGGTTGCCCCTGCGGGAGGCCCTGGCGCAGGTCGAGGGGGAGCTGGACCGGGAGGGAATGGACATCCTGTCTCCCTTCAGCGGTCACCCCGGGGACTATGCCCGGCCGCGCACCCTGGAGGCGGCTGCGGCGTTGAACCGACTGAGATCACTGCGGCTCGAGGGTTGAGCCGGGGAGGGGGAGAGGATGCTGGAGCGCAGGTGGATTGATGTGGCGGTGCGGAAGATGCCCAGGTCGGGGGTGTCCACCAGCGGCGACAGTGTGGATGTGGTGGAGCGGCCGAGGGGTGGGCTTTCGGTGGTGATGGCGGACGGCCAGGGAAGCGGGCCGGCGGCCAAGCGGGTCAGCAACATGGTCGTGGCCAGGGCGGCGGGACTGATTGCCGAGGGCGCCAGGGACGGGGCCGTGGCCCGGGCCGTACACGACAGCCTGTATGCCCTGCGCGGGGGCAAGATCGTGTGCACGCTGACGATCCTGTCGGTGGATTTGAACACCCACACCTTCGTCATCGCCCGCAACGGCAATGCCGGTGCCCTTCTGTATGACGGTCGCGAGGTCCGGTTCCTGCGGGAAGAGGTGCCGCCCATCGGGGTTCATGACTTCACGAAACCTGAGATCCTGGAGTGCGAGCTTCGACCGGGGTACCGGGCGGCGATCTTCACCGACGGGATCTTTCACGCGGGCAGGAAACGGGGGCAGGCCCTGGGGCCCGAGCCGCTGGCCGCCTGTCTTGGAGCCGGGGAGGGGGACGCAGGGGCCCTGGCGGACCGTATGCTGGAGGGGGCCTGTGCGGCGGACAGGCGACGTCCCGGAGACGACATGTCCCTGGCGGTGGTGTCGGTGCGATCGGAAGATGTTATGCTGGGAGAGGTGGCGATCAGGTCGATTGACATATCCTTCCCCTTTTGAGAGGGTACAGGGGCCCGTCGTGGTCGTGGTGGGGGCCTGCGCCTCGGGCAAGACCACGCTGGTCGAGATGCTCAGGGAGTGCGGCATCCACGCCCATTCGGTGGCGCAGGAGCATTCCAGTGCTCCCTCCATGTACCTGCGGGGAGCACCCGACTACGTGATATACCTGGATGTCAGCTACGAACAGGTCAGGCGACGCCGGGAGGTCAACTGGGGGCCTGCGCGGCTGCGGGCACAGAAGATGCGCATGCGGCGGTCGATGGAGGATGCCGACCTGATCATCAGCACCGACGGGGTTGAACCCGCCCACATCTGCGATCAGGTTCTGGAATACCTGAGAGAAAGAGGAGAGGTTATCATTGGAGGTCACGCTGGCCAGCCTGAAGGAGGACGCGGAGATCACGGCGTACCTGGAACGGGGTGACGTGCACCTCGCCAACGCCGGCTACACCGAGCACGGGGTCCGTCACGCCCGGCTGGTGGCGGACATATCCACCAATGTCATGCGCCGGCTCAACCGGAGCGAGGAGGACACGAACCTGGCCGCGATGGCCGGCTACCTTCACGATGTGGGCAACGTCATCAACCGTCGGGACCACCCGACGGTGGGAGGAATCCTCGCCCAGCAGATGCTGGCTGCCCGGGGTCTGTCGCCGGACAGGACGGCGGCGGTCGCCGGGGCCATTGGCAATCACGAGGCCGACGACGGCAGGATCGTGAGCCCGATCTCCGCCGCCCTGATCCTGGCCGACAAGTCCGATGTTCATCGTTCGCGGGTCCGGGTGGCTGAGCCGGCGGAATTTGACATCCACGACCGGGTCAACTATGCAGCCGAGGCCTCCTTTCTGAATGTGAGGGCGGGCACGGGCACCATCACGCTGCAGCTGAAGATCGACACGGAGATCTCGCCGGTGATGGACTATTTCGAGATTTTTCTGAGCCGCATGATCATGTGCAGGCGGGCTGCAGTGTTTCTGCGACAGAGATTCGTCCTGGAAATCAACGGCATGAAGATGCTCTGAGTCGCTGCGGCTTCCTTATTTCTGAATTGACACTATTTCACCGCGAGAGATATAATTTGGTGCGTGTCCTCACTCGAGAAGATGAAGGGAGCGAGGCCGGTTGAGGCGCAGGCGACAGCGACACATACTTAATCTGGCAATCATAGTCCTGGTCATCGCCGGGATCGGTTACTACTTCGGACTATACCAACCGATTTGGAATGACATAAATCAGGGTCTGGACCTCGTGGGTGGGATCCACATTGTGCTCGAGGCCCAGGAGAGGCCGGGCAGCCCGGTCACCGACACGGCCATGAACTCCGCCATGGAGGTGATCCGCCGCCGCGTCGACGCCCTGGGCGTCACGGAGCCGGTCATCGTCCGCGAGGGCGCCCGGAGGATCGTGGTCAACCTGCCGGGCATACGGGATCCCGAGGAGGCCCTGGACATCATCGGCCGGACGGCGCGCCTGGAGTTTACCGACGAGGCGGGGAATGTTCTGCTGACGGGTGAGAACCTGACGCGGGCCCAGGCCATGTTTCAGAGAACGGAAGCCGGCGGCCAGCAGCCCATCGTGAGTCTGCAGTTCGATGCGGAGGGCACCCGGCTCTTTGCCGAGGCCACCCGGGAACACCTGGGCCGGCGGATCATCATCCTCCTGGACGACGAGGTGGTGCAGGCCCCCTACGTGCGCGGTGTGATCCCCGACGGCAAGGGAGTCATCGAGGGATACAGCTCCCTGCAGGACGCCCAGGAGATCGCCGTGGTGCTCAACTCCGGTGCGCTGCCCATTGACCTGGTTCCGCTGCGCCCGCAGTTCGTCAGCGCCACCCTCGGGGAGGCCTCGATATCACAGAGCTGGCGCGCGGCCCTCATCGCCGTCGCGGCGGTGGTGGCCCTCATGGTGACCTTCTACCGGGTGCCGGGCGCGTGGGCGGTGGTGGCCCTCGGGCTCTACATCGTCCTGGTACTGGTGGTCCTGGCGGGCATCAACGCCACCCTGACCCTTCCCGGCATTGCCGGAATCATACTCTCCATCGGCATGGCAGTGGACGCCAACGTGATCATTTTTGAGCGCATCAAGGAGGAGGTCCGCGCCGGCGCCACCCCCCGGGCGGCCATTGACAGCGGCTTCAACATCGCGTTCCGCACCATTTTGGACGCGAATGTGACCACGCTGATCGCCGCCGGGGTCCTTTACTGGCTGGCGAGCGGGCCGATCCGCGGTTTTGCTGTGACCCTGTCGCTGGGTATCGTGGTCAGCATGTTCACCGCCATGGTCATCACGCGGCTGGCCATGATCCAGATGGCGGCTGCGGGCCTGATCGTCGAGGGTCCGGCCTTTTTCGGATCGAGGAGGGAACGCGATGGATAGACAGGATGCGGGCGAGGTCAGGCTGCCCCTGAGCTCCGTCAGCTTCATGGACAGGCGCAGGCTGTGGTTTATGATCTCCGGGATCTTTCTGTTCATCGGCGTGGTCAGCCTTCTCTTTCAGGGTCTTAATCTGGGCGTGGACTTCACCGGCGGATCGGTGCTGGAGCTGGACTACCAGGATCCGGTGACCGTCGCGGCCGTTGAGGGTGTTCTTGCCGGTTACGAGGAGACGGAGGGAGCCCAGGTCGGCCGACTTGGATCCGCCGGGGCGCCCATCATCCGCATCCGAGCCCGGGGTTTTCCCGCGGGTGACGATAGGGAGGCCATGTATGCGGCCCTGGGGGAGCTGGGCAGCTTCGAGATCTCCCTTCTCGACGAGGTCTCTCCCGCCATAGGCCGGGAGCTCACCCGGGCCGGTCTGCTGGCGGTGGTCGTGGCCATCCTGGGCATGATCACCTACATCACCCTGCGGTTCGAGTTCCGTTTCGCCGTGTGCGCCATCGGGGCCCTGGTCCACGACGCCATCATCACCCTGGGCCTGTTCTCCCTCCTGCAGATGGAGATCGACGGCGCCTTCGTCGCCGCGATTTTGACCATCGTGGGCTACTCCGTCAACGACACCATCGTCGTGTTCGACCGGATAAGGGAGAACCTCCGGTACAGAAAGAGGGGTGAGGGCCTGGCCTTCACCGTCGACCAGAGCATCCGGCAGACCCTGATGCGCAGTCTGGCCACCTCGGTGACCACCTTCGTCGCCGTGGGAAGCATATGGGCCTTCGGCGGCACCACCATACGGAACTTCACCGCCGCCCTGCTCTTTGGAGTCATTGTTGGAACCTATTCCTCCATTTTTCTCGCCAGCCCGCTCTGGATGGCCTGGCAGGACTGGCGTCCCGCAAAGATGACCTCCCGCGCGTGAGGGGGGCGTGGGATCTCCGGGGGTAGGGGGAGGCGCCGTCTGCCGGTCCGGCAAGGATACGGCGGCAGCTGTGCCGAACTCTATTTGGGAGATGGAAAGGAGGTCCCGCCGTGCGTTTCACCGTGATCCTGATCATCTTCCTGTTTGCTGCTGTGGGGATCGCCCTCTTTGCTGCCCAGAATCCCATGGTGCTCACCGTGCGCTTCTTTCACTGGGAGGTGCAGACCTCGCTGATCGTGGTGATGGTGGCAGCCGCCGCCACGGGTGGCCTGCTCATCGGGGTGGTCAACATATACCGACACCTGCTCAGCCAGCTCCGGCACCGTGATGCGCTGAACCAGATACGTCGTCTTGAGCGCGAAAACGATGAACTGATCCTGGAGAATGAGCGGCTCCGCCTGGAGATGCAGACCCTGGAGGAGAGCCTGAAGCAGCTGACCTCTGGTGAGGGCGAAAGGGAGAGTGATCAGACATAGTCAGCTGGCGCGTGTGTTCGGCCGATGCGGAGGCCGTGGAGCGTCTCAAGGCCGAGGGCGAGCTGCTGCATCTGGCCGCCGTCACCCTGGTCTGCAGGGGCGTGACCACCGCGGAGCAGATGAGGCGGTTCCTGTCGGACGAACTGGACGACCTGGCGGATCCCCTCGAGCTGCCCGGCGCGCCCGCGGCCGTCGAGCGGGTCCGGGACGCCCTCAGCCGGTCAGAGAGCATCCGGATCTACGGCGACTACGACTGTGACGGCATCACCGCCTCGGCCCTGATGCTGAAGACCCTGCGCCGGATGGGTGGCGACGCGGACTGCCGTCTGCCCCACCGCCTGAGGGACGGGTACGGTCTGGGCCTGGAGGCGGTGGAGGAGGCCGCCGCCGACGGCGTTGACCTGCTGATAACCGTCGACTGCGGGATCACGGCCGCCGCCGAGGTCGCCAGGGCCCGGGAGCTGGGTCTGGACGTCATCGTCACCGACCATCACCAACCCCCGGAGGTCCTGCCCTCCGCCGTCGCGGTGGTGAACCCGAGGCTTGAGGATGCCACCTACCCCTACCCGCACCTGGCGGGGGTGGGAGTCAGCTACCAGCTGTGCCGGGCAATTTCCGGCGGCCATCTTCGCCGGGAACTGGATCTTGTGGCCCTGGGAACGGTGGCAGACATGGTGCCGCTGACGGGTGAGAACCGCATTTTCGTGTCGGCGGGCCTGGAGCAGCTGCGCCGGGCGCCCCGGCAGGGACTCATCGCCCTGGCGGCGGAGGCGGGGGTTGACCTGAAGGAGGTCTCCGAGAAAGATCTGGCCTTCACCCTGGCTCCCAGGATCAACGCCCCGGGGCGCCTGGGAGACGCCACCCCCCTGGTGGATCTTCTGCTGACCACCGAGAGCCGCCGGGCGACGGAGGTGGCGAGGACGTGCGAGGCCGTCAACGGGCTGCGGCGGAGGATGCTCGAGCGGGCCGTTGCGGAGGCCCAGCTTCGCCTGGAGACGGATCCTGAATCGTTGAACCGGGGGTGCCTGGTCCTGTCCGATGAGAGGTGGCACCACGGGATCCTGGGCCTGGTGGCCTCGCGCCTGGTCGAGCAGTACCGGCGTCCGGCCATTGCACTGGCCCCCGATCCCCGGCAGCCCTCCCTGCTCCGGGGATCGGGCCGGAGCATCGCGGGGCTGTCGCTGCTGGATGCCCTGAGGGGGTGTGCGGATCTGCTGGAGGGATTCGGCGGGCACGATCCGGCGGCCGGCCTGAGCCTTCGGCGGGATCAGCTGCAGCCCTTCACCCGCAGGATGGACGCCCGGGTCCGGCAGAAGATTCGTCCGGAGGGGGTTCTTCCGGAACTCGTCGTGGCGGGCGAGATCCCCCTCCGGCAGGTCCACGCCCGGTCCGTGGGGCAGCTGGAGGCCCTTGGGCCCTTTGGACAGGGCCACCCCCGGCCGCTCTTCCTCTCCCGGGACGTCGAGATCCGGCGGGCGCGACCCGTCGGAGAGAGGGACAGGCACCTGGTGCTGGAGCTGGATTCGGCTGCCCTGCGCGTCATCGGCTTCAACATGGCAGGACAATGGCGGAGCGCCTCGGCGCCGCGCCGCATCGACATGGTCTACACGCCCAGGATCGACCGCTGGAGGGGCCGGGAGCGGGTGCAGCTGGTGCTGGAGGCCTTCTGCCGGGCCGGGGGAGGTCCTGATGAGCTGGTGGTGGGAGCCCTGCGCCGCCGCTGGGGCTTTCTGCGCGATCTGTATCCGGGGGAGCCGGCCCTTCGTAAGATATATCAGTACCTGTCGGGGGGACGGGCCCGCGACGAGGTGGCTGCCACCGGAGAGGAACCCGGGGTGGGTCTTTTCGGTCCCTACGGCGAGGAAGTGGACAACCTCCTGGAAAAGATCCCGGAGCTCGGGCTCGCAGGTCTTCTGTGTGCCCTCGAGATCCTGTCCGAACTGAACCGGGTGGCCCCGCTGCAGAAGGGAGACCGGAGGTTCTGGCTGCCCCTGGCCGACTGCCCGGAGGAGATGCGGCCCGCCGAATCCAGCATCTATGCCGGGGGCATGGAGAAGCTGGGCCGGATCGAGGCGGCAGCAGGAAATCCGGTGCCGCCGGAGAAGCTGACACAAATTCTTTACGGCCTCTCGCTGGCGTCCAGCGAGCGGGTCGTGAGAGGGGAGCGGACTTGACTTTAGAGGATCTTCTGACCGTCTCAGGTGAATACCTCTCCGATGACGCCCTGGTCCGGGTCGAGCTGGCCCACGACTTCGCCTCGGGCGCCCACCGGGGCCAGGTCCGCGCCTCGGGAGAGGAGTTCGTTCAGCATCCTCTGGCGGTGGCGCTGATTCTCGCCCAGCTGGACATGGATGCCGACACGCTGGTGGCCGCCCTCCTGCATGACGTGGTGGAGGACAGCGAGGTGACCCTGGAGGAGATCTCCGAGAACTTCGGTTCCCACGTGGCCGAGGTGGTCGACGGGGTGACCAAACTTACCAAACTGGAGGCCCGGAGCCGGTTCGAGGAGCAGGCGGAGAACCTGCGCAAGATGTTTGTGGCCATGGCCCGGGACGTCCGGGTCATACTGATAAAGCTGGCCGACCGGCTGCACAACATGCGGACCCTGGGTTCGCTGCCCCCCGAGCGGCGGCGCGCCAAGGCCGAGGAGACCCTGGAGGTCTTCGCCCCCCTGGCCCACAGGCTGGGAATATCCCGGATCCAGGTGGAGCTGGAGGATCTGGCCCTGAAGTACCTGCACCCGGAGGAATACGAGCAGCTGGCCAGGGAGGTCCCCCTGCACCGGCGTGAGCGGGAGGACTATACGAATGAGCTGATAGAGGAGCTGCGGCGGTCCCTTGAGGACGCGGGGATCGAGGGGCAGATCCAGGGGAGGACCAAGCACTTTTACAGCATATTTCAGAAGATGCAGGACCAGGCCAAGTCCCTGGACGAGATCTACGACCTGGTCGCAGTCCGGGTCATCGTGGACAGCGTCAAGGACTGTTACGCGGTCCTCGGGACGGTGCACAACCTGTGGCGGCCGATCCCGGGACGGTTCAAGGACTACATCGCCATGCCCAAGAGCAACATGTACCAGTCCCTTCAGACCACGGTCATCGGTCCCAGGGGGGAACCCTTCGAGATCCAGATCAGGACCTGGTCGATGCACCGGGTGGCCGAATACGGCATCGCCGCCCACTGGCGCTACAAGGAGAAGGGCGAGACCGATGAGGACTTCGGCAAGAAGATGGCCTGGCTGAGGGAGGTGCTGGAGTGGCAGAGCGAGGCGCCCGACCCCCACGAGTTCATGGAGTCGCTCAAGATCGATGTCTTTTCCGACGAGGTCTTCGTCTTCACCCCCCGGGGGGATGTCATCGACCTCCCCGCCGGCTCCACGCCCATCGACTTCGCCTACCGCATCCACACCGAGGTCGGTCACCGGTGCGTGGGAGCGAAGATCAACGGCAGGATCGCACCCCTGGACACCCAGCTGGAAAACGGCGACATCGTGGAGATTCTCACCAGCAAGCAGAGCCGCGGGCCCAGCTCCGACTGGCTCAAGGTGGTGCAGACCTCCAGCGCCCGCTCCCGCATCCGTCAGTGGCTCAGGCGGGAGCGAAGAGAGGAGAACATGGAGCGGGGCGAGACCCTGCTGCGCGATGAGATCCGGGACATGGGGCTCTCGCCGGGGGATTTGTGGGAGGAGGAGTATTTCGACCGGATAATCAGGCGTTTCAACTTTTCCAGCACCGGGGATCTTCTGGTCGCCATCGGTTACGGGGGGATCACCGCGGGCCAGGTGGCCTCTCGCCTGCGCGAGATGTACCGGGAGGATCACGCCGGCGAGGAAGTCACCATCGACGAGGAGGCCATCAAGGAGAAGATCCCCCGGGCCACGGATGCGGAACAGGGGGTCAAGGTCAGGGGCATCGACAACGTCCTGGTCCGCCTGGCGAGATGCTGCAACCCGGTGCCCGGTGACGACATCGTCGGATACATCACCCGGGGCAGGGGGGTGTCCATTCACAGAGAGGACTGTCCCAACATCACCCGCTTCCTTGATGACGAGAACCGGGTCATCGAGGTCTCCTGGGATTCCGTGGACGCCCAGTACTACCCGGTGCAGATCCTGATCACGGCCCTGGACCGCCCCGGCCTCCTGTCCGATGTGGCCCAGGCCGTGGCGTCCTTCAGCACCAACATCTTGGACGCCAAGGCCAGAACCCGCACCGACGGCATGGCCTACGTCTCGATGGTCCTGGAGATCCGCAACCTGGAGCAGCTGGGCTACATGAAGCAGAGAGTGGAGCGGATCAATGATGTGCTCCACGTCGAGCGGGTTTCGCATTGACGGAAAGGGGGAAACATGAGGGCAGTGGTGCAGCGGGTCACCCGGGCGCGGGTGACCGTCAATGACGATGTCGCAGGCGAGATCGGGGAGGGGCTGGCGGTTCTGCTGGGAGTTGGTGCTGGTGACGGCCCCGGCGATGTCGCCTACCTGGTGGACCGGGTGGCGAACCTGCGCATCTTTCCCGATGATCGGGGGAAGATGAACGTGTCGACCCTGGACGCCGGCGGGGCGGTTCTGGTTGTGCCCCAGTTCACCCTCTACGGCGACTGTCGCGGGGGGCGGCGTCCCTCCTTTTCCGGGGCTGCGGCGCCCGGAGCCGCAGAGTCCCTGTACGAGGAGTTCATCCGGGAGCTGGAGAGTCTTCCCCTCGAGGTGGCAACGGGCGAGTTCGGGGCGATGATGATGGTGAGCCTGGACAACTGGGGACCGGTGACGCTCCTTCTCGACAGCGAGAAGGGTTTCTGAGGTCGGCCCTCAGCGGCCGCATGCCCGGCCCGGGGAGGGTCCCAGTCTGCAGCCCACGCGGGACATCCCATCCCTCCTGACCGCCTCCTTCCCACTCAGTCAACAGGTCGGCGGGCTGCGTCCGGGCCCCCTGGCCGGTCCACCTCCGCCTCGAACTGCAGGTGGAGGGGATGATATCGGCGCGATTTCAGGGTATTATGTCACATGTGATCATTGAGGTATCATGAGCTCCCCTGTGGATCTTTAGTGGATCATGGAAGGCAGGTGAAGATCCTGACGCTTGTCAGGAGGTTTCATGCAGATAACTAAAAGACCCCGAGGCACGGCCGATATCACGCCAGAGGAGAGCCCGCGGTGGCGGTATCTGGAGCGCCGGGCCCGGGACGTCTGCCGCCGGTACGGGTACGGGGAGATCGCGACCCCCATCATTGAGAACACCGAGATCTTCCGCCGCACGGTGGGAGAGACCACGGACATCGTACAAAAGGAGATGTACACCTTTTTGGACCGGGGGGGGCGCGATCTGACCCTGAGGCCCGAGGGCACCGCGGCGGCGGCGCGGCTGTACCTGGAAGAGGGCCTGTATGCCGGGGCGCAGCCGGTGAAGCTGTCCTACGTGACCTGGCCGATATTCCGCTACGAGCGGCCCCAGGCGGGGCGGCTCCGGCAGCACCACCAGTTCGGGGTCGAGTGTTTCGGCAGTGCCGATCCCGCAGCAGACGCGGAGATCATCTCCCTGCTCTGCGACTTTCTGCAGGATCTGGGCCTGGACGATCTCACGGTGGGCCTGAACAGCATCGGGTGCCCGGAGTGCCGGGAGCCACACCGGGACGCGGTGCGGGCCCACTTTGCTGAGCACCTGGAGAGGATGTGTCCCGACTGCCGGCGCAGGTATGACGCCAACCCGCTCCGCCTCCTCGACTGCAAGGTAAAGAGCTGCCGCGGGTTCCAGGAAGGTGCGCCGCAGGTCGTGAGCTTTCTCTGCGAGGGCTGCCGCGACCACTTTGCCCAGCTGCAGTCCGACCTGGATGCGTTGAAGATCCGCTACGAGCTGGACCCGGGCCTGGTCCGGGGCCTCGACTACTACACCCGGACCGTCTTCGAGATCAAGCACCGCGCCCTGGATGCCCAGGACGTGGTCTGCGGTGGAGGACGCTACGATGGCCTGGTGGAGGTCATCGGGGGCGAACCCACCCCGGCGGTGGGATTTGGACTGGGGATGGAGCGGCTGCTCATGATACTGGAGCGGGAGGGCCTGCCGGTGCCGGAGCCTCCCCCGCTGGATGCCTTCGTGGTGATCATAGGGGATGAGACCCGCGGCCCCGGGCTCGCCCTGGTTCGATCACTGCGCCGGGCGGGTTTCAGCGCCGACACCGACTACATGGGGCGGAGCGTCCGGGCCCAGATGCGCCATGCGGGCCGATACCCGTCCCGGTTCGTCCTCATCCTGGGCGGCGACGAGCTGCAGTCGGGCACCGTCACCGTCAGGGACATGGAGGAGGGTTCGCAGCAGAGGGTCCGCCTCGGTGAGATAGAGGCCTTTCTGAATGGATGCGGGGGAGATTGCCTTGGGTGAGGGACAGAGACTGGACGTGATGGGAGACTGGCGGCGCAGCGATTACTGCGGGCGGCTCAACGCCCGGGATGCGGGTCGAAAGGTCACCCTGATGGGGTGGGTGAGCAGGCGGCGGGACCTGGGCAGCCTGCTCTTCGTCATGCTCCGCGACCGCACGGGCGAGATCCAGGTGGTCTTTCACCAGAAGCGACAATGTCAGCTGTGGGAGAGGGCCAGGGGGTGGCGGGGTGAGTTCGTGGTGGCGGTGCGCGGCGACCTGAGGGAGCGGTCCGCCGACACCGTCAATCCAGACAGCCCGACGGGCTCCGTCGAGGTGGTCCCGGAGGAGGTCAGGCTGCTCAACACCTCCCGCAATACCCCCTTTTACATCGAGGACGGTATCGATGTCGACGAGGCCCTGCGGCTGAAGCACCGGTACCTCGATCTCAGAAGGCCCGAGATGCAGAGGAACCTGATGCTGCGGGCCAGGGCCAACGCCGTCGTGAGAAACTTCTTCGAGGAGCGGGACTTCTGCGAGGTGGAGACGCCCTATCTGACCCGGAGCACGCCCGAGGGCGCCCGGGATTACCTGGTGCCCAGCCGCGTGGCCCGGGGGGAATTCTACGCCCTGCCGCAGTCGCCCCAGCTGTTCAAGCAGCTGCTGATGCTGGCGGGGCTGGACCGCTACTACCAGCTGGTCCGGTGCTTCCGCGACGAGGACCTGCGAGCCAACCGTCAGAATGAGTTCACCCAGCTGGACATGGAGATGTCCTTCGTCGGCGAGGAGGAGATCTACGCCCTGATCGAAAAGATGCTGGCCCGGCTCTTTGCGGAGCTCTGGGGGGTGAAGGTTGAGACGCCCTTTCCCCGCCTGAGCTACCGCCGTGCGATGGATCTTTACGGCAGCGACCGTCCCGATCTCCGCTACGACCTGCAGCTGCAGGATCTTTCGGAGGTGGTTGCGGATTCGGGCTTCCGGCTCTTTTCGGGCACGGTGAAGGACGGCGGCGTGGTCAGGGGCCTGGTGCTTCGGAATATGGCCGGGGCGAGCAGGTCCCAGCTGGACCGGTGGGAGAAGCAGGTCCGGGAGTGGGGGGCCCGCGGGCTGCTGTGGTTTGCCTGGGATGAGGGTAGGGGCGCCGGGACCGATGGTGTCCGCTCCCCGGTGATCCGGCACCTCACTGACGGCGAGGTCCGCAGGGCGGCCCGGGCGGCAGGGGTCACAGCCGGCGATCTCATGCTGGTCCTGGCCGGAGAACGGTCCGACGTCAACCGGATCCTGGGCAGGCTCCGGATTTCCCTCGCGGGGCAGCTGGAGCTGATCCCCTCCGATGACCGGCTCGAGTTTCTGTGGGTGACTGAACCCCCCCTGTTTGAATACAACGACGAGGGCGTCCTCACCAGTGTTCATCATCCCTTCACCGCCCCCCTGGAGGAGGACATCGGACTCCTCGAGGCAGATCCAGAATCGGTCAGGGCCGCGGCCTACGACGTGGTCCTCAACGGAGAGGAGCTGGCCTCGGGCAGCCTTCGCATCCACGAGAGGAGCCTGCAGGAGCGGATCTTCGAGGTCCTGGGAATGGGCGAGGAGGAACAGCGGGAAAGATTTGGTTTCTTCCTGGATGCCTTCGCCTACGGTCTTCCGCCCCACGGGGGGATAGCCTTTGGAATGGACCGCCTGGTGATGCTCCTGGCAAAAAAGCAGAGCATACGGGAGGTTATCGCCTTCCCCAAGACTACAGCGGCCAGGGACCTGATGGCCGGAGCCCCGTCGACCGTCATTGCTGATCAACTGGAGGAGCTCGGCCTGCGGCCCCGCGACGAGAGCTGACGTCCGCATGTTGCAGCCGGGCGGGGCATATGATATCATAAATTTGCAATTGAGATCCGGAATGATGGACATTTTCAGTGACCTGGGGATGTGATGTCACCCGGATTTCAGTCAGGATGCAGGTGTGCATTTCGCATTCCTGCGGTGTACGTGGCTTACCGGGTGTTTGACCCAACACTATAACTCCGGGAGCCTGAGCTGGCCGGCGACGGGCACGCCTCCTTAGAGTGGACGTCCAACTCCGGCCATAGGGCACCCACCTGTTGAGAGCGGGTTCGAAGCAGGCGGGAGGCACGGCATTGCGGGAGTGCGAGATTTTTTTATGGCCCCAAAACGACCGGCACCCCCTCGCCTGCCACCGTCAGCTGGGCAGGTCCCAGGGCGGCCCCCGGAGTGGGGCAGAAGGCGAACCATCCCCCCTCGTTGACGCAGACCTTTCCTTCCGACACAGGCTCGCCGCAGGCCAGGTGCAGTTGATAGGGGACCGTGGACGCATCTTCCCGGGCCGTGACCCCGATCACCGGTTCAGACCGGCTGAGGGTTCCCCCTTGCGATGGCCGGACCAGGGCCGTTCCCCCGTCACCGGGGCAGAGCCCCGAGGCCCTGACGATCAGTGCCACCGCCTCGGCCCGGGTGATGGGTTGATCAAGGCGCAGGCTTCCGTCGGGATAGCCCCGGAGTATGTTCATCTCCCGGGCCGCCTCGACATATCCGAGCCGGCCGGAGTCTGCCCCCCCGCCGTGAGCGACAGCCAGGGCCGCCGCCCGCTCCTCACCCCCGGCAGAGCGCGTCACCATGATCACGGCCTCGGCCCGGGTCATGGGCTGATCTGGAGCGAGTTGAGGCGTCGGGTAGTCCGAGACCCGCAGGTAGCCGGCGGCGGCGGCCATTCGCACGGCGCGCCCCAGCTCACTCTCGGGATCGACATCGGGGAAGGGATCGCCGAAGGCCCGGCCCTCATCCTGCCGACCGGTGAGGATGAAGGGGGGATCAGCGGCCATGAGGGACGTGATGAAGTCCCCCCGCGCCATGGGCTCGGCCGGGGCGAAGACCGCCGGGCTCCCGCCGCGGATCACATCCCCCAGGGATGCGGCCAGGATCTGTCTGGCGGCCCAGTGGCCCGAAATGTCATCGAACTCCGGCCACAGTACCGCCGGGTCTGGCTCAATGGGGTCGCGGATGCTGACGTGCCCCGCCAGGGTCTCGACGGTCTTTCCCTCGATCAGGAGTTGAACCGCGTCGGCAGCGGCGGTCGCAAGGGCGGTGTGCACGATGGACTGGATCGCGATCAGCTCGTTCCAGGCCCCGAGGTCGACGTCAGCCAGTTCCCCGCTGAAGTCCAGGGTCACCACCCGCCCGGCTGCCGTGACCCGCAGCAGCCGGGCGCCCCCCGGGGGACCGGGCTGCTGCCCCACCAGCAGCTCCACCGCACCCCGGATCCGCTCCCTGGAACTGGGGCTCTCAGGGATCCATCGGGTGACGGGCAGAAGGTGGAGCCCGTCCTGCCGACTCACGGGGTGAAAGACGGTCACGGCTTCCGGTTCAGAGGCGACGCAGGGCGCCGCGGAGCTGAACAGTGAGATCGTCATCAGCCAGATCAGGATCCTGGCCCGCATGCACATGGGACATTCCCCCCTCAGACCGTTAGTATGCACGCCGGGGGCTGGAAATATGAGCCTTGTAGGGCGAAAAATTACGAAGCTCTGTGCAAATAGGCCCCTGCAGGAGTACGAGGGCCGTACCCAGGTGGACAGCAGTGTGGGAGGGAAGGTGGCGGTGAACCACGCCCGGGGCAAAGACTATCACTCAGCCTGGGTACATTCTCCCTGGCGGATGTCGTACAGGTGGCTGCCTATGAGCGCGCTGCGGATGGGTTCGCGCTGCGAGCTGTAGGTGAGGATGTCCCCGATGAGCTCCAGTTCACGGAGTGCATCCAGTGAGTCGTCCGGTTCAATGCTCATGGTGTCCACCTTGTCGGCGATGGAGTTCACAGGACTCGCCACAGCAAGATCGGACATCACCACGGACAGGATCAATCGAATGCGCTGGTGGCCCTGGGTACGTGTGATGCAGCCTTGGCCAACATGGTCCTGATGGACATGAGCAGCGTGTCTTCCCTGGCAGCTGCCCTTCCCAGCCTGCTGCAGCCCGGTGCGCCTTTTGTCTTTTCCGTGTCCCATCCATGCTTCCAAGCACCCGGTGCCCGCAGGATTCTCGAGGAGCAGGATGTTGAGGGACACCCGGTCTCCAGGAGCCTCGTACAGGTCGGATCCTACATCACACCCGAGACCCGAGAGGGGGCTGCCCTTCCCAATGAACCCGTGCCCTCGAGGTGTTTTCACCGGCCCCTGTCGGTGCTGCTGCAGCCGTTCTTCGCGGCGGGCCTTGTTCTCGACGGTATGCATGAACCCGTCTTTACGACAGGCGATAAGAAGGGCCGGTTCGAGTGGACGGAGATGAGTAGGAGTCGAGGTCGCCCCGGCGCCTCCCCGTTCCACTGGACACGTGGGCCCGCATCTGGCGGTCCGGCGCCGTTGCGCAAAACACCCGGCGCAGGCAGCCAATCTATACCGCGCACACGGGCAGTCGAGGTGTCAGCTATGGAGATGGTGTTGTGAAGAATGGTTGTATACTTGATCGGCCTGGCACTCGAATGTCACGCTTGACAGCACCACGAGTGCCATTATATGATTTGTTCCATTACAGGCTGAGATCGGGAGAGTAAGCTGTTTCTTCAGACCCAGAGAATGTCCGGTTGGTGCGAGGACTTCTGAAGTGCAGCCCAAGTTCACTCGTGAGCCGCGCTTCTCAAATAGCCCTGCTAAAGTAGGTTGCGCCGGGATCCCCCGTTACCGGGATAGGATATCAGCCGCAAGGCCCGTATCCGAAGAGTGGGTTTTTTTGCTTCACGACCAAGAAGGGTGGTACCGCGGGTTATACCCGTCCCTTGCCGGGGACGGGTATGTTTTTGCCCTCGGATTATGAACCAGGAGGCGATGACATGGGGGTTTCAAAGCGAGTAGGGTATCAAGGTGAACCCGGAGCGTACTCGGAGATGGCGACCGACGCTCTGGAGGCTGGAGCCGAAAGCGTGCCCTGTCGCAACCTTACCGACGTGTTCGGTCAGGTAGACGCGGGTGATCTCGACGGCGGTGTGGTACCCGTTGAGAATTCACTGGCCAGTAGTATTGGCGAGACCTACGATCTGCTACTACACTTCGACCTGGTGGTCACCGGTGAGGTCATTGTCCCCATCGATCACTGTCTGCTGGCAGCTCCAGGCACATCGCTGGATGCGGTGAAGCGCGTCATGTCGCATCCCCAGGCCCTGGCCCAGTGCCAGACATACCTCAACTCGCTCGCCGCAGAGCAGGTGCCGTACTATGATACGGCTGGCGCTGCGAAGGACATCAGCCAGTCTGACATCACGGACGCCGCTGCAATCGCTTCATCCCATGCAGGTGATATCTACGGTCTCGAGGTCCTGGCGTCAGGCATCCAATCGATGGAGGAAAACTTCACCCGCTTCTACCGCATCGAGAAAAACCCCCGACCCCGTGATGGAAAAAGCAAGACGGTCCTTGCGTTTTCCCTGCCACACCAGCCAGGTTCGCTGTTCATGGCGTTGTCATCCTTCGCCTGCCGCTCGCTCAACCTCACCCGGATTGAATCACGGCCGATCAAACGTCACCCCTGGGAGTATGTCTTCTACCTGGAGTTCGAAGGCCACACCGAGGACTGCAAGGTTGAGTCAGCACTCGCGGAGCTGGAGAGCAAAGCCAGTATGTTTCGCGTGCTGGGATCTTTTACGTCCCAAGGGAGGCGTGACCAATGAGGAAGGACCGCCATCCGGAGCAACAGGACCACTGCAGATCTCGGATCCGGTGGCAGCCAGGGTGCCGGAGGGCCACATACTCACCTCGAGCAAAGTGCACACCACCCCGACGGTGGTTTCCTGCGCCGGGGTACAGATCGGAGGGCAGGACGTGGTCCTGATCCTCGGCCCCTGGCATTCGCCCATGCCGGGCACACATAAGGAGGAGGGCTGCAGGATCTGCAGCCCTCCGGGGGTCTCAGCTTCCCTGCTGGATCGTCGGTCGTTGTCCGGGGTCAGCCTGGGCCTTCCGGTCGGCCTGCCCGAGTACCGATCAGAAGCTGGCCTCGACCTCGTCCACCAGCGACCCGACGTAGGCAACGGCCTTCTG